>JAYSWD010000109.1:0-14444 GCA_043718225.1 Candidatus Omnitrophota bacterium | reverse complement strand
AAAGGCGCTGAGACATGGGAATTTTGTTCCGTTACGCTGGTTGAGACGAAGGCTCAGAGGCTGAAACTTGATCTGTGCAAACGCGCGGTATGGTCCGTTCCATCGGAATCATAAATGAAGCGACCTCGGTAACACCCACAAATGCCCGCCATACAAACAAACCCGTTCCTTTTGCGAATCCAGTAAAAAAACCGGCCGCGGGATTACCTTTGTGCATTTCCTTAGACATCGTACAGGGAATTTCAGCGGGACTTGTCACAATGTTTTCTAATCCACGACCAAGTTTGGTTCCGACCGCGCCCATGTAATCGCCCGCTGTTTCAACTTCGGGTGTTTCGGCAAAAGCAACCACCGGCGCTGTCATTAAAAGCATGATAAAAATAACCGTCAGTTTCTTCATGAAGTTCTCCAAATCAATTTATGGTCTGAGCATTTTAGCACAAACCAGGGTGCGATCATCGTGATGCGATCGTCCTTCGGAAAAACGAAGGACATCAGCCATAACAATATTGATAACCTCATTCGCGTCTTTCTCACCGGCACATTTCTCAACAGAGCTCTGCAGTCGCTCGCTGCCAAAAATTTCTCCCGTGGGATTTTTTTGCTCTTTGATGCCGTCGCTTGTGAGCAACAAAAGATCCCCCACTTCAAAGGTGATCTCACCGGTTTCAAAAACCTGATCATCCATAATTCCAATTGGCAAACCGCTGGCTTCAGTGATCAAATCCGCTTTGCCTGATTTTTTTCTAAAGAAAACCATGGGGTCATGACCCGCATTGGAAAAACGGATTTTCTTTTCATTAAAATCAATGATAACAAAGAAAAGAGTCAAAAACATGCCCGAGGTTTCCCCTTGGGCTAAACTGTGATTCAAACGGCTTAAAATTTCCCCGGGAGAAGAATGACTTAGCACTTGATGCCTGAGTTCATTGATCGCGCGCGACATGTAAAGCGCGGCAGGCACGCCTTTTCCCGACACGTCGCCCAGGCAAAGAGTTACGCGGCCATCCCCGAGATCAATCCAGTCATATAAGTCGCCGCCCACCTGCTCATAGAATAATAAACGGAAATTCGCGGCCAAATGAAGTGATTTGAATTCGGAAGCGGGCAAAATCGACTGTTGAATTTTAGACGCCATTCCGAGTTCGCGCGCGAGGAAATCGCTTTCTACGCGCACGTCCATATACTTAAGAGCAAGGCTCACGATAAAAGTGGTAAACATCGCCACCAGCGGCATAGGCAGTTGAAAAACAAATCGAAAGTGGAAGAAAATGAGGCAATTGGCAACAAAAAAAACGCTCATTTGAGCGACCGTCGCCGCGAATGCCCATTGCTGTTTAAGCTTTTGTCCATAAATAGCGACGAGCCAGGAAAGAAAAAAAGCGATCAGGTAATTTAAATATTTAGGCGTTGGCGTGTAATATTTCTTGGTCAGTAGTGTGTTTAGGACGCTTGCTTGAATCGCGACTCCGGGCATCATATTTTGAATGGGGGTATTTCTCAAATCCGTCGAGCCCGTTGACATATCTCCTATAAGAACAATATTACCTTCGAAAATTACTTTTAATAATTGACGCCCTTCATCTGTTTTAGCGCTTTCAAAAATTTTCACGACAGGAAACATTGGAAACTCCTCCAAATTTCCCGGGTAATTGATTAAAAGCGGATCTTTTGCGCAGCGTTCGATAAAATTTTTCTCCCAAGCAAGCCGTTCTTCAATACGGGCAAACAAGGAAAGATAAACCGCAACGGCACTATGAAAATAACGTTTACCTTCGACTTCGGCAAAAGGCTGCAGCGAGCGCACTACGGCGTCCTTCGCATCTGGTTCCGTGTCGGCATAGCCTGTTTCGCGGATAGCTCCTTTCAATTCCGGTACGGGAAATAACGCCCAAGGCTCTTTGCTTAGTAAATGAAACGGGATCACCACATTTCCGGCTTCCCGGACCGCATCGGCAAAAAGCCTGTCATCTTCGGGGTCTTGTGATTTTTCGGGAAAAAGAATATCAAAAAAAATCGCTTTGGCGCCCGCTTCATTAAGGTGGCGAATCAGATCAGCATAAATGCGGCGCTTCCAAGGAAAAGGACCCATCGCTTGCAAACTCTGATCATTAATCGCAAGAATAACAATACTGCGATGCGCTTTTTGCGCGGGGCGATGCTTCATGCGAAAGTCATAAGAATCGCGCTCACGGCAATTAATAATTTGGGTCGCTTCGAGAAAAAAAAGCAAGGCAATAACCGAGGTGGCGACAACAAAATGCCGCGGGAGCTTACGCAGGAATTGATCGAATAACGAGCGGAATTTAATCAGCATACAGGCAACGAAAAGGAACCCTTTCTTAAAAGCAAAAATGGTTTAAAATAATTTGGATGCAAGGCATGCGCGAGCATCTGCGGAGGTGTATGGATCATACGCCGCACAAAGACGCGCAGAGCATAACGCAGCAGACGAGTTATTTTCAGCAATTTTTTTAGCCTTTACGGACAAGACGCCAAGGACGAGTCTTCAAATCACCCGTCATATCGCGGACATTCGCGGATGTTTCTTGAAGATTAGCGATGATTGTCGCGATTTGCTCTTGGTTTCCGTTCAAAATTTGATCCAAACCTTTCGTGGTGCCGTGCAAATGTTCGAGCAATCCCTGAATGGTATCCGCGTTTTTCTGCATTAAATCATTAAGGCTTTTGATCATGGGATTCAACGACTCGGACATTTGAACCATTTCATTTGAAAGCGTGTTAAGCGTTCCGATCATTTGATGCATCGGAATCGGATCCGACCCCTCAAGCGTGGCACCGGGCTGCAATGCCGGTTTAGTTTTAGATCCGGGACCGACCTCAACCATCTTTTCGCCCATCATGCCCAAAGTATCCACATAAGCTGGGCTGTCTTCACGTAAAACAATCCCTTTCGGTGTTTCGATGGTAATCACGATCGGACGATCTTCACCGTTTTCGACTTCCAGTTTTTTAACTTTCCCTACTTCGCGTCCGGCGAAGTAAACCGGGGCACCTTCTTCAAGACCGCCAACATAACCAAACCTAATTTTCCAGGTTACTTTTTCGCCGCCGCGCATTCCGCCGACAACGAAAGTCATCACAAGCAGCGCGGTAATCGACAATAAAATAAAAAAACCGGACTTCACTTCCGATGATGAATAACTCATGCCATTTCCTCCTGGGAATCTTAATCCAATAACCCGTTTAAATAAGCTTCGCTTGTCTGTTTGAAAGGAATCACGCCCTCCGGTTCCCCTTCAATAAATTGGCGGACGTACGCGTCCGAAGAGTTTTGAATTTCCTGGGCCGTTCCCACCTGCAAAACCCGGCCCTTATGCAGCATGATTACCTGGTCGGCAATGCGGAAAGCGCTTTTCATTTCATGCGTGACCACAACCGAGGTCATATTTAATTTGCGGCTCAAATCAAGAATCAACTGGTCAATCATGCTTGCCGTAATCGGGTCGAGTCCCGCGCCTGGCTCATCGTAAAAAACAATTTTTGGGTCAAGCGCGATCGCGCGTGCCAAAGCCACACGTTTTTTCATTCCGCCTGAAATTTGATGCGGGTAAAAATTTTCAAAACCGGTTAAACCCACAAGTTCCAATTTGATTTTCACAATAATGCGAATGGTCGCTTCATCCAAGGGAGTGTGTTCTTTCAGTGGAACCGCGACATTTTCACCGACCGTCATGGAATTAAAGAGTGCGGAGCCCTGAAACATCATCCCGAAAGAACGGCGGACTTCATCCATGCCCTCGCGATCTAAATGCGCAATATTACGTCCGTCAAAAAAGATATCTCCGGAAGTCGGCTGATGCAAACCGATTAAATGTCTGAGGAAAGTGCTTTTACCGCAGCCTGAGCCGCCCATGATAACCGTAATCTTTCCGCGCGGAATCCCGACATCCACCCCGTTTAAGACAGTGCGGTCGCCGAATGTTTTGACCAGATTTTTAATTTCAATGATGGAATCCACAAATAGCCTTTTTTAAAATCAACTCAAAATGATTCAGATGTAAGGCGCCAACGAGCGCCTGCGGAGGCGTACTAAAAACGTACGCCGCACAAAGAAGTAAAGTTGGCAACGTCGCAGATGAATTATTTTCAGTTGATTTCATGGAATCGCGTAATAGATGACGGCAGTTGCCAAACAATCCACCACAATGATCAATACTATGGAAATGACCACCGCCTGGGTCGTGGCTTTGCCCACTGCATCCGATCCACCCTGAACGGAAAGCCCTTGATGACAGCTCACAAGCGAAATCAACGCACTGAATAAAACACTCTTCAAAAGCCCCGTATAAATATCTTTAAGGACTAATGCGCGGATTGAATTTGCGATATACACTTCGGGGTTGATGCCTAAGGCAAAACGTCCGACTAAATATCCTCCAATCATCCCCATCCAGTCGGCCACCACCGTTAACCAGGGCAGCATAATCATCAAAGCCATCACGCGCGGCAAAACCAAAAAACGCACCGGATGAATCGCCATCGTTGTTAAAGCGTCCACTTCTTCCTGAACCTGCATTGAACCTAATTCGGCCGCGATACGCGCGCCAATACGGCCGCAAATCACAATCGCCGCGATCAAAGGGCCCAGTTCGCGCGCCATTGCCACACAAACTAGACTGCCCGTATAATTCAAAGCGCCGAAATCTTTGAGAGAGTACGCGGCCTGCAGCGCGAGAACGGCGCCCACAGACGCTCCGACAAGTGAAATAATTCCGACGGAATCATTGCCCATCGTCACCAGCTGATACGCGAAGGTTTCGCGCGGAAGCGTGCGGGGCCGGGCTAAAACGCCCAAAAAGTTTTTAAAAACTTCTGAAAAAAGTGCGCCGATACGGGCCGTCCCCGAAAGTAAAAATCCCGTCGTATTTCCGATTTTTCCGAAAAAATTTCTAAACATTCGGTTTTACGATCCCGCCTTCTGAAAAGCGTCTTCATTACTGTCCGCAATGACAAAAATACTGTCAAGCTTCGCGATTTCGAAAACGCTGCGGACAGCGGGAGCCATTTCGGCAAGAATCAGCTTCCCCTGATATTTTTTTGTTTTTTGAAGCGCTTCGACAAACGTCGCGATTCCGGAACTGTCCATATATCCCACTTTTTTAAGATTAATAACAATCTTGGGAGTTTTTTTATCCGCGAGCTGATTTAAGGTTTGCCGCAAATTGGGAGAGGAATGAAAATCAAGGTCTCCCTCAATTTCAACAACCTGGACATTGTTTTGGATTGAACTGTTTACTTTCATGGCTGGCTCCTTTTATGAATGATTTTTATAACGCACTAACCGCAGCCGATTTCCTTTTTTATACGTTGACTCATACTCAAAAATATCTGTGAGTGAACGAATAAACAAAACACCCAATCCTCCGGGAGTTTCTTTGGGCAGCTTCGGTTCCGGCATTTGAGTCGGATCAAATGAAACGCCGTCATCTTCGATTACAAATTCGGTTTGTTTTTGTGAGTCATAAATATCCACGCGAATTTCACCTGTTTTTTGAGGGTAAGCATGGCGCATCACATTGGTCAGGGCTTCGTCTAAAACTAATGCCCATTCACCCACCTGCTTTTCTTTCCAACCCAATGAAGGCAAGAGATCACGCATTTTCGTGCGAAACGGCGTAAGCTCTGAAGAATTATTATTTAAAACATAATGCTGATGCATCAAAAACCCAATGCTTGTAACTTTTTTACGGATAATTTATTTTTCGGCGATCCGCCCGTGCCGCGCCCCAAATAACGGGTCAACATATCAATTTCGAGATTTATTTCAGCTCCGGTTGTTCTTTTGCCCAGCGTCGTTACTTTCAATGTATGCGGAATCACAGCCACGCGAAAACTTTGCGGCATCAATTCCTGAATGGTTAAGCTGACACCGTCGCAGGCAATGGAGCCTTTGACCGCAAGCTTTGAAATTATAGTCTTCGGAGCATGGACCAACAAGCTCCAATTCCCGCCTCGCCGCCAGATTTCTGTAATTTTGCCCACACCATCGACATGCCCGGCCACAAAATGGCCTCCCAGTGAATCGCCTTGCTTCAGGGATCTCTCGAGATTAACGCCGTCGCCCGCCTTTAACTTACCCAGGTTAGTGGCCGCAAGTGTTTCGGGAAGCAAATCCGCTTCAAAAGAAAGCTCGTCAATGCTAGCCGCCGTTAAACAAACGCCGTTCAATGCGATGCTCTCGCCTTTTATGACGCGCGTTTCTTTTTTTTGGAACAAAATTGTTAAGCGCACCTGTTTACCGTTTTTTCTTACGGATTTAACTTTGCCAAGATTTTGGATAATGCCGGTAAACATACGCTAGACCATCGACCAACGACTAGCGACTAACGACTTTTCAGAAAATGGGTTTGAATTCATAGTCTATCGTCGATTGTCTAAAGTCTTTAATAATGTCGACTCAAAGCAATAGTCTTTTCCTAATCGGATCATGCGTTTAATCTTCAGGTTTAGCGCGCGGTTGGGATCTTTCAATCCTTCACCTTCAACTGCAGTTTTGGCAGTGCGGCCGCCAAGAACTTTTGGCGCCATCATCCAATAAATCTTATCTGCCAGTCCATTTTTAAGGAACGACCAAAAAACTTCGCCGCCGCCTTCGACAAGCAGCTTTTTAACACCAAGATGCTGCAGTTTATCCATGAGATCGTGCAAATTATACCCTTTACCCCCCGATTTTTTTACGGGCAAAAATAAGCAGGGCTTTTTTTTAAGCGAAGGTTCATAAAGCCACTTTTTTATATCTTTTTTTTCAACCACAAAAATTACCTGCGCCGCGGAATCAAAGATGCGCGCATTACGAACTGGGAGAAGTTCAGGCGAGGCTAAAACAATTTTCCAAACAGGATTTCCCGGTTTTATGCCCGAAAGCCGAGGGTGATCGAACGAGAAAGTATTTTTACCCACCAAAACCGCGTCATGCTCGCCGCGCAACTTGTGAACAAAAGCACGCGACTCAGGCCCTGTAATCCAGCGGGATTTTCCTCCTACGGCAGCTATTTTGCCGTCAAACGTTTGAGCAATCTTAATAGTAATATAAGGGCGGCTTCCCATATTAAATCCTGCGATTGAGCCAAAGGCTCAGAGCAAAAAAACACTGCCCGTCAAATGTTTGGGCAATTTTTATCGTAACAAAAGGTCGATTATTCATAGGGAAAATTTGCGGTTGATCTGGCGGATCAGAGCATTAAAAAGATACTGCCCGTCAAACATTTGCGCGATTTTAATTGTAATAAACGGACGCTTGTTTTTCATGCCAAGACAGCGGTTGCGCGAAAGCGCAGAGCAAAAAGAGAGTGCGTCATGCGGCGGGTTCAGCATCAGGGGTTTTACGCATCAGTTTATCCAAAATTCCGTTCACAAATTTCCCGGAGTTTTCACCCGAATACTTTTTAGCGAGATTCACAGCTTCATTGACTACCACTTTTTGGGGCGTTTCTGTCATTTCCGTCATTTCATAAACGGCCATGCGCAAAATATTTCGGTCAAGAACCGCAATTCTTGACATGCTCCAATTCTCCACAACGGCTTCAACTTTTTTGTCTAAGTCGGCGGCATTATCCTCCACTCCCGCAACAAGTTTGACGATGAAGCTCCGCAATTCGGGGTCCATTTTGGGCTGAGATTCAAAGAAATTGCGCAAAGCCTCATCCGCTTTTTCGCCTGTCATTTCTTTTTGGTACATGACTTTCAGCGCGCCTTCCCGCCCTTGAGTTCGTTTACGCATGCTTTCTTTTCCTTGCAGATTTGCTGCCGCGGTTGCGGCTTAGCCGCAGAGCTGAAATAAGACTGATCATTTCGAGCAGAGCCTGTGCGGCCTGTGCGCCTTTATTGCCGGCTTTGAGCCCGGCGCGGTCAATCGCTTGTTCCAAATTGTCCAAAGTCAAAATGCCCGTCGCGACCGGAACACCCGATTCAAGCGCCGCCTGGGAAACACCGCGAGTCACTTCATGCGATACACATTCATAATGATAAGTTTCTCCGCGCAAAACACAGGCCAGCGCGATCACACCGTCACAATTTAAATTTTTCTTCAGCGCTTTGCAGAAAAAAGGCACCTCCAAAGCGCCCGGAACCCAAATTACCTTGATTTGCTTCTCCGAAACGCCGGACTTTTTTAAAAACAAAACCGCACTGTCCAATAAGCGCTTTGTAATAAATTCATTGAATTCGGAAACCACAATTCCGATTCGGAAGCCCGTTCCGCTTAAATGACCGTGAAATATATTTCGCATCAGAAGTTTAAAATCGATTGAAGGTTAAGAGAAACCTCTCCGTCCGCGGATGAATTTGACCAGTCCATCGGAACGCTTTCCGTGACATGCAACCCGTGGCCTTCTAAGCCGATGATTTTACGGGGATGATTCGTGATGATTTTAAGCTCGGCACAGCCAAGGTCTTTTAATATCTGAGCTCCGATACCATAATCGCGCAATTCAGAAGCGTTCGGCGCGCTTTCGGCGGAATGTTCGGGCAGACAGGCCCAATTATTTTTATTTTGTATTTTTTGAGCAATGGAAATTGCCTTGGAAGATTGGTTTACATAAAGGATAACGCCTTGCCCGTCCCGTTCAATCATGCGCAATGCCGCAAGCAACCCGGAATCGCGGCGCTGACGAATCGCGCCCATGACGTCATCTGCGAAGCAGGCATCCGTTACACGCGTCAAAATAGGCCCTTGAAGCGGCCCTTTAACGAGGGCGACATGCTCGGTTTTATCCGCCAAGGATTGGTATGTAATGAGCTTCCAACCCGATGCCGGCGCGGTCATAGCCGATTCATTCACCCGTTGGACAATGGTTTCTTTTTTGCGGCGGTATTCAATCAAATCACGGATAGTTCCGAATTTTAGGTGATGCTGCGAGCAAAATTTCAAGAGATCGGGTAAACGTGCCATAGTTCCGTCATCATTGACAATTTCGCAAATAACGCCCGCGGGTGAAAGGCCCGCGAGCCGCGCCAAATCAACTGCGGCCTCGGTATGCCCTGCGCGACGCAGTACACCGCCCTCTTTCGCGATCAAAGGGAAAACATGCCCGGGAATGGCAAGGTCTGAACGTTTGGAAGAAGCGCTCGCAAGCACTTCGATCGTGCGCGCGCGATCAAAAGCGGAAATGCCGGTGGTGATGCCTGTTTGCGCGTCAACCGAAAGCGTAAACGCTGTCCCCATGGAATCTTCCGCGGCGGCGGGATTCATAGCCCCTAAACCAAGCGTCTGGACCTTTTCGGGGGAAAGCGGAACACAAATAAGACCGCGGCCAAAAAGCATCATGAAATTAATCAGGTCGGGAGTCACTTTATCGGCCGCAAAAATCAAGTCCCCCTCGTTTTCACGAGCTTCATCATCCGTCATGACGATCATATGACCGCCCTGGATCTCTTTTATAAGTTCTTCAATGGGACTGATTTGTGAATGAGCCATAGGTATATTTTAAACCGCGTTAATCGGCCAGGAATGGTAACAATGCCTTAGGGCTTTGTCAATTGGGCATCCAGCTCGGCTCCACCCAAAAAAGAAGCCCCGAACCGGTTTTGGGTCCGGGGCTTTCGATTGGCTCTTACAGCCCTTTGACTTCCAGCGTCAAGGTGCCGGCTTCATTACCGGCCGTGACAGAACTTCCATCCGCGATGAGGTTGATATGCTTAATCTTGGAAGCATCGACACTCCCGTTGAGATAGGATTTGAGAAATTTATAGTAGCTGCCGCTGACATCCACAACCGTCAAATGGTGGGTAGATTTGTGGCCGAGAGTATCTTCAAACTCAATCTTCAACGCTTTCGCTTTGGCTGATTTCACACCAAACACAATTTCCGTAAAAGCGGCCATGTTTGCGAAGGACCCGTTATTGAACGGATCATAGTTGATTGAAATTCCCGCAAAGGAATCCGTGTTTAAGTTGAACGCGAGTTCATAGTGATTGGCACTCGGCGTGCTCAACGTGCTTCCCGCATTTGAACTTATCAAGTTCACAGCACCGCCGGGCGGCAATGTTGTCACGTTCACCGATCCCGAACTCGGATCCGGGCTCAAGTTTTGTGATGATGCCAAATGAATGAAATTCATGGCATAGATCGTAAACTCCCCGCTAAGATCGCCAGTATGGTTCTGATCAACAATGGCAAAAACATTGCGAACGCCTTGCAGCGCGGCATCGTTCGGCAACTGAATGCGAATTGCCTGAAAATTGCCCACGGGCAAATTCACATTTGTCGAGAAAACTGTCACATCCGCCTGATTTTTCAGCTCAATGCGGATTTGCTGAGGTGAATTAACGACACCAGCATAAATTACCAGCTCATTCGCCGCGGCGTTGTAATTTTGACTTAGTCCCCAGGAATGTCCGCCCCAACTGCCTGCGGCGCTTAAATTGCCGTAATTAAATTTATAGCCTTGGAAATATTCCGCTGTACTGAAAAGAGTTTTCACTCCGGGCTGGAAACCGTTCAGAACGTTTTCAAAAACAAAGTCGCTGAAAATCGAAAGCGACTTATCCGCGAACTCAGGAGCCAGCGCCGCTACCGCGTCTGTTTTCGCAATTAACGGAAGCATCGCACGGCTTAAATTGTCATAGAGCGTGTTAAAGTTTTTTTCCAAATCACGGTTTCGCAGATACGTTTTAAACGCATCCGGGCCGGTGCCGGCAAGACCCAAAATTGTGGAAGCTAAATCGATTCCGATATAGCTTTGAACAATTTGACTATTGGAACGTGCCGCATCAAAGAAACCATAAATTCCTTCGATATCCAGCTGATTGCCAATCGCTTCAAGCCAATTCATCACCAGTGCCGGATCAGTCGAGTAAGCTGAAGCTAATGCGTAAATAGACCCTGTGTCGATCAACACCCCATGATTACCACGAAACACACTTTCAGCCAACGCCCCAATTCCCTGTGCTCCCGCATAACCTTCGCCCGGGACGTCACTCGCGGAAATAATTCCGGGAATGTGGTTCTGGTTGGAATAATCCAAATAGCTTAAAAGGCCATTATAAATCGCATTGCGTGTACCGATGAAATCACTTTCACGCACAAATAATTGCGGCCAAAAAAGCTGGAAGGCGCCGCCATCCCAACTTCCCATGTTGGCAATCGTTTTGCCGTTTCTGTCGGTGTAGTTTGGCGCATAAAAGAATTCATGACCAGAATTGGGCAAAATATTGGACCACGCTGTATCCGGAATAACATTGCCATAAAGAACTTTCAGAAGCGCAATGGCAGGGCGAAACTCCACGGCAACGCGGTTAACCCAGGCATCGTAACTGTTCGTGGCGGAATTGTAACCCTGCGCGAATAAACCGAAAGCCTGTGACGCTAAATCCACATACCCCACTTTTTGGTTTTGAATCACGGTATTTACTTTCGCAATGATTTGCGAAGCGGCCGTTGCATCGGCACCTGCCAGGCTGACGGACTCCAATGTTCCCGCCAACACTGCCAAGCTCATGGTTAAATTTCCGTTATCAATAAAATTGAATTGAGGCGATGCCGAAGAAATCGGATCTAAATTCATCCAGGATAAAAGCCCTTTCCAACCGTGATTTTGCTGAAGGCTGAGCACTTGATCCATCACGATATTGATTTCGGCCAGCGCCTGCGCCGTCGTCATACCGTTGTTCAAACTACCTTTGATTGACTCCGCCAAAATCTGCAGATAAAACCCGATTAAAGTCGGCTGAGTGACTTTAACGCCGACGCGGTCATACGGCAAATGCGTTGCGGGGTCAATTCCGACACCGCTCACAAAATAATCTAAACCTTGGTCAATCAAATTCGCTTTCAGCTGCGTCTGTGCCGCGGTTAGAACAGGTGCCTGATAATTAATCCCTTTGATTTGAATTTGCACTAAATCCATCGCGAGGCCCGATTTAAAATTATTATCCTGAACAAAAACGATTTCCTTCACCTGCGTGCGGTCAAAACCAGCGGGTGCGAGATTCAAATTTAAAGTGAAATTTTGATAATCAACATCCAGCTGCAGCAGAAAGGAAACAACCTTGCCGGATTGATCTCTGATTTCAATCTTGGTTAAAGCGCCCTGACTACCCCTCGCTGCGAGAACAACCTGCTGTGGAAGCGTGAAAACAGAATTGTCCGCGTTCCCAAGTCGTGCAAATGCAAAGGCCGTGGAATTGCCTTGGAGGCTATATTCATATTCCAATTCAGTTGTGGAAAGCGTCGAAGCCTGCGCGGTTCCTGCCGGAGATCCGACTTGTCCGTTACCACCGCCCGCTGTTAATGCCGGCTGGCTTGTTAGTTGTGTCAAACCTGAGCTGTAAGCCGAAGCCCGCGCAACATGAGCGCCGTTGACTGGGAAATCTCCCAATCGAATTTGAAGCGTTCCTACATTCGTGATCTTGCCTGTTTCTGCCACGAGATTAATTCCCGTGATCTTCGTCAAATCAATTCCTGTAAAACTGGAAAGTGAAACACGGTAAAACTTCTCTGTCGATGTGATTCCAGTAAGGATCACAAAACTCTTTGCTCCGGTGGAATCCTCAAGTTCAAGCTTTAAGTCGCCTGTCTGACCTGCACCAAGCTTCAACCCAAGCGTGACATTCCCCGCAGCGCTTAAATCCTTAAACTCTTTCCCAACCGTCGAGTAATCATCAAACGTACTGATTGCCCCTGCAAAACTCGCCGCCTGGCTGATGTCATAACTTAAATTCGAGAGACTCGAGCTTTGTTTCGTGAGGTCGCCCTTCACTGCTGTTCCCGTTCCGTCTTTATCAAATCCAACGATATCCTTGAAATTGAAATGGCTGATATCTCCCGCAGTCAACGCAGGATCATTCGCAATCGTCGGAGTGAAATCGCCCAAACGGATTTGCAAAGTGCCCATACCCGTAATTTTACCGTTCAATAGAACAAGATTGATTCCCACGACTTGAGAAAAATCAACACCTACAAAATTGGCAAGCTGGACACGATAAATTTTCTCGACATCAGTAATACTTGAAAGGAAAACAGCACTTTTTGCGCCAGTAATGTCCTCCAATTCTATTTTGATGTCGCCGCTTTGTCCCGCTGCCAGCTTTAATCCCAAAGTAATACTGCCGGCCGCCGTTAAATTACGGGATTCTTTCGCGGGAGTCGCGAAATTATCAAAACTATTAATAACCCCCGCATATGAAAAGTTCAGGTCCGCCTTATACGCCAAAGAAGACAACGCGCTGTTAACCGAAGTCAAATTAGCGAATGAGTCGGAAGCAACCGGGCCATCATCATCAAACCCAACCTGATTGCTGAAAGGAAAATGGCTGACATCGGCGGCAGTCAATGCGCCGTCAGCGGCAATTGCGGGGAAAAAATCGCCCAATCGAATTTGCAATGTTCCCACGGAACTGATTTTGCCGTTTTCGACGACTAGCGTTAAATTTGCGATATGCGCCAAATCAATCCCTACGAAATTGCTGAAACCTATAATAAAATCTTTTTCTACATCCGTAACGCCCGACAAAATAACGGCGCTTTTCTTACCCGTATTATCCTCGAGCTCGAGTTTCACATTGCCGCTTTGGCCGGCTCCAAGTTTGAGCTTTAAAACAACGGGTCCCGCCTGCGTGGAAAGATCCGCCGTTTCTTTGGCTACTGTATTGAAATTGTCAAAAGTGGCTATCGCGCCCGCGAAACTGTTTGCGGGACTGATATTGTAGGAAAGCAGGGAGTTATCATTGGCTTGCTTTGCTACAGAAGCGGTCACAGCCGCGCCCGCCCCGTCTTGATCAAAGGCAACGATGTCGTTAAAACCATAATGGCTGAAAAAAGTCGCTCCCGGAGAGGGTACAACACCGGCAATGACGGGCGTAAAGTCGCTCAGCCGGATTTGTAGCGCACCCGTATTTGGAACTTTGCCGTTTTCTACTACCAGGCTGAAGCTTGTGACTTTAGTGAGATCAGATCCGGCAAAATTGGTTAACTGAATCCGGTAAAATTTCTCGACATCCGTAACATTCGAAAGAATGACATAACTTTTGGGTACGCCCAACGATTGCAGTTCCAGCTTCACATCGCCGGTCTGTCCTGCGCCTAACTTGAGCCCAAGCGTAATACTTCCGGCTGTACTAAGATCAGAAGATTCAAAAGAACCCGTATTCGGATTATCAAAAGAGCCTGCGGCTGCGGCATAGCTATTTGCTACCGCAATATTATAGGTGAGCGTTGCAAGCGCATTGGATTGCTTAGTCACAACTCCGGTAACAGCCGTCCCGATTCCATCCTGATCAAAACCAAAAATATTCGCAAACGGAAAAGAACTAATATCCGTTGCAGTCAAAGCAGGGTTCGAACTAATGGCGGAGATGAAATCTCCCAATCGAATCGAGAGCACTCCCACATTCGTGATTTTCCCCGTCTCAGCCACGAGATTAATTCCCGTGATCTTCGTCAAATCAATCCCGGTAAAACTCGAAAGTGAAACACGGTAAAA
>JAYSWD010000108.1:0-4482 GCA_043718225.1 Candidatus Omnitrophota bacterium | reverse complement strand
TTTATTTTTTTGTTTGAGCTGCAAATCCTTGGCGGATTGCTCCAGCGCGTGCAGGGAAGCCTGCTGAGATTGGAGTTCCGCCTTCAACTCTTGCTTTTTGTGCGGAATTTCTTGAAGATCGGCTTGCATGAGATAAATACGGGAATCGCAGGCTTGCGCTTTTTTGATCGCGTCTAAATGGTCAAGGATAGAACTAGTCATGGGGTCGAATTATAGTTTAGTTGCCCAACCCAATCAAGGCGTAACTCAGATATTCAACTTCGGGACAAACGCTTCAACGCAAGGCCCATTTCGGCCAACTCTCTCACTTCGTCAGAGGAGAGGCGGTGATCGGTTTCCGGCTTTAAGTCTAAACGCGCTGTAATACCCGTTTGTTTAAACTGACCGGGGGCTTGTCCGCGAACAATTTCATGCGAGAAAACCGAGCTATTTTCTAAATTCGAATAGTTCCAAAACCGCACTGAAAAGAGAGAGTCTTCCGGCAAATCTTCGGATCTCAAACCCCAGCTCTGCGGAACACAAAGGCACAATTCGCCGCCTTCCGGAAGATGGGGCTTAAGACGGTCAATTTCATGCTTTAGTTTTTCGGGCGAAACAGGCAAAGTCTCTTCATAGAAAATCCGGATCCAAATCCGCCGGTCGCGAGCAACGGCAAGAAAAGGTTCGCCCCAATTCAAATCCCAATCTTCTTTTGAAGGCAGCCGCCTTAAAGATTCTACGATTTTCTGGAAAAGAACCCGGCGTGTATCAAAGTCAACGATCAAAGCGGTCTTCATCGGAGAGCTTCTTCTTGGTTCAGTTTTTCAACCCAAGTTAAAAAATGCA
Organism: Candidatus Omnitrophota bacterium; assembly: GCA_043718225.1. Taxonomy (GTDB): domain Bacteria; phylum Omnitrophota; class Omnitrophia; order Omnitrophales; family Aquincolibacteriaceae; genus Multiplicimicrobium. The sequence goes on along the minus strand of JAYSWD010000108.1, from coordinate 3,657 downwards.
TTTTTTCGATGGACTCGGTGAGTGAACTCCGCATGGAGTTCCAGCTTTCCCAGCAAATATCCTGACGCAACCCATCGGCGCCGCGGCTTAAATGCAAAGTTCCGAGATAATTCATCGAAAGGCTCAGGCGCCTTGAAACAAAATCTGAAAAAAGCTCATATAGCCGCGAGGGCAAACCCGCCGCGTCATCCGCGTCAAAAAGAACCGTGACTTCCGCTTTCATGCCAAGTGCCGCCAAATATTTCAGTTTACGATAAGTTTCCGTCACCGACTCCACCTGCGGCTTTAAAAAGAAAACAACATGATCAAGAGACCGTACCAGCGCGGGATGGGCCGAAAGAGAATTGATATTCATTTCCAGGAAAATTTGCGTTCCTATTTTATTGGCTGTCGGGGAGGGCTTAGGATTTGAACCGTTGAATGCCTCCTGAATTCTTTTCTCGGGCAAACTGATTCGTCGCAATGACCGGTTCCATGGTTCGGCTTTGACCTCTTTTGAAATATGATTGGTCTTGTCTTCAAAGCTCATTAAAAGCGCTTCGGCGTCAGGCTCCACCATTTTGGACGCGAAAAAATTATTTAAGAAATGAGCGTCGCCTTCGTCATCTTCGCTCCAAATAAAATAAATTTCCGGAGCTGCGGCGGCTTTACGCCCCATCACTAAAGTTTGAGGCTCAACGATACGCGGGCCTGCCGGGGAAAAAAATTTCTCTTTTTCAAAAATAGGCGAAATGTCAGCCAGTCCGCGCGTGAGCTTTAACCGTTCGCTCATGGTAGCTCCAAATACGAATCTACACCGCCAAACTCATTTTCGCGCTTTTCTTCATGGTAGGGGTCGACTTGCCATTCCCCGTCCACAATATATTTATATCGAAACTTGCGTTCTTTCACCGGAACGACCTTTTGCCATAGGCCTTCTTCGCGCGTCACCAGCGCTTCGGGAATCCAATGATTGAAATCACCCGCGATTTCAACGGATCGTGCGCCATGATTATAAAACTGAAAGAGAATTCCATCCGAGAGAACCCGCGGTCCATAGTGCTGATTCAAAACCTGGTCCCATCCTAATTCTTGCTTGGGAAGCTTTCTGTCCCAATCCCGCTCAAGATATTCCACCGCCAAATTCAAATGATCCCGAAAAGCTTTCGATTCGGGAGCATGCTGAATGATACTGCGCCCAACGGCTGCCGCTTCCTTGAGCTGAATATCCCAATGAATTTTCGTTTTCAAAAGCCCGTGTAAAAAATGACTTTTTACTTCGTCGTAAATTTCCTGCGATAACGTCATTTCCGGGTCAAAAAGCGTCATGAGCGCGTGCACATGTACTTTTTTTCTGCCGAATTGCTGAACTTTCTGAAGTGTCTCTGAAATTTTTCCAAGCCCATGCAATGAAAAAAATGACGGCTCAACGGGAATCAGCACTTCGTCGCAAGAGTGGAGTCCATTCCATGTTAATACTCCGATATTAGGAGGACAGTCAAGAACCACAAAATCATACTCGGGCCGCTCACGGCGGATGCGTTCAACCAAAGACTGAAGGCGCGTATGCTGATTCGGTAAAAAATGAAATTCTTCTTCTAACGCGCTTAAGTTGGAGCGTGACGGGATAACATCAAAATGGGAATCAATGGGAACAATGACTTCATCCAAAGATGTCATTACGGGAAGCAAAGGGCTTAGCAATTCATAGAGAGTCGAGCGATCGTCGGACAAACGGAGGCCTAATCCGCAAGCAACATGGCCCTGGGGATCTAAATCAATCAACAAAACTCGCTTTTGCAATAAACCAAGCGCGGCGGAAAAGTTAATGCTGGTTGTGGTTTTACCGCAACCGCCTTTCTGATTTGCGACAGCAATGACTCTCAACCAAAAGCCTCCTGTATGGAAGTGGATTTGCAAGCATGTTTCAAGCCAAAGAAATCAAAGAGGCGCGGGTTGCAAGAAGCACGAAGCAGACGATGCCGGAGGGCTCATCGACAATGCAGTGCGACGCAGCAGACCAAAGTCTATTTGATTTCGACGCCGAAAGATGCCTGTGAATACACTTCTATATCAGCAGGAGTATCGGCATCAATGAAAAGTTCTTAATTGGAAAGATAGGGGAAAACCCTACTGTGGAATCTAAATAGCGGCGGGAACGGATTTTTTTTGTGCTTCAAGACTACTTAATATTTTCATAAAAGCTTCACGTTCCTTGAAATACAGCTCTTTTGAGGAGTAGGATTGTTTCCAAACTTGTTGAGGCGGAGCGTCGGTGGGTTTTTCCTGAAAGCGGCCCACAACGGAAACTTCTGAATAATTCTTTCCGGCTTCAACGTTAATTTGCATTTGATAACGCAAATCCACATTTTCTTTAAGCTCAAGCGGAACGAAGCGGCGCTTCCGGCTCCGGCGAATCCGTGTATAAATCCATTTTGTAGTTAAGCTCATTTTCTCCGGATTTTCTTTGTAAATCCCCTCTTTTGAAAAAGCAATCTTCGCGGCTTCATAAATTTCCTGGGCGGGCGCATCCACGCGGTCCGAGTAGGCGAAAACCGGCAGCGACAATACTTCTATCAATATCATGAAGAGGACAGAAATACGTCTGAGTTTCATGCTTGCTTTCCTAAAAGTAAATTTTCGATCGGCACAACACCGATAACTTCATACCGGGAATCCGTTACGAGCGCAAAGGATTGACGTTTGCGTTTAAGAATCTGAAAGGCCTCTTCGAGCGGCATCGTTTCAGAAATAAAAAGCGGCGCCCTTAAAAACTCATTCAAAGGGCCGGTTTCGCGCTCTTTACTCAGCACGTCAAAGACATAAATAACTCCGACGACAATCGAAGGATCATCCTCATAAATCAAAACCTCACGGTCGCCTTTATCGCGCGCCGCTTCCCGGACAGCTTTAAGGTCGGAGCGTAAATCGACCGCCGCAACCTGAACAAGCGGTGTCATCACTGAACGCACTGAGATTCTTTCAAAATCAAGAATCATATTCACGAAATCGCGCTCATGCGGATCCAGCACGCCGCGCTTTTCACTTTCGGCAACCAACGCTTTAAACTCAACTTCATTCATAAAGATTTTTTCGTCTCTTTGTTTGAAACTCGGAAAAAGTATTTCCGTCATTTTAATAAACGCATGCGAAGGCCAATAAAACAACCGGTAAAGAAGCATCAGCCATCTTTCCTCGCGCGTTAAAAAACTCAGGGAATGCAGGCGTGCGTATTCTTTGGGGAACATTTCGCAGAATATCAGCATCAGCGGCGTCACGATCATCGCCGCGATCAATTCCGAATGAATCGACAAATGAACGGCGAGAAAATAGCTGAAGAGAGCGGCAAGCGCCACTTGCGTCATATTGGTCGCGATTAAGATCACGCCCAAAAAATGCTGATTCTCGCTCCGTAATCCGAGAACAGCCTTGGCACCCTTATTTCCCTTGTCCGCCTGCTCGCGCAGCCGCACAGGATGAACCGAGATAAAAGCCATTTCGGCGGCCGCAAGAAAGGCGGCAATCATAAAAAGCAAAAGAATGCCTATGATTAACCCGGTCATTTTTTCTTCCTCACAATAACCGTGCGCACGCGCTGACGCTGCATATCCTGGATTTGAAATTCTATCTGTTCGTTTTCATGGCGCGTCCCCTTGGCCGGAATTTCACCGATCTTTT
>JAYSWD010000107.1:0-4514 GCA_043718225.1 Candidatus Omnitrophota bacterium | reverse complement strand
GTGCTCACCCGCGTTCACCTCTTGCAGCTGTTCCGCTTGGCCGGCATCATTATATTTTATAAAATAAACGCGCCCTTTATGGACACGCATTTCGCTTTGACGCTGCTTGCCCTCTTTGAATCCTTCCCATGTGCTTTTATGGGTCATGTCAAAACGATAAGGTTCATTTTGCCAGACTTGGAGTAATTTTGAACCCGTAATTTTTTTAGCGGCCGGCCTGAACATCCCTTTGATTTCATCGAGTTGACTGTAGGGACTTAATGGGTCGCGCAGCCTCAAAAACTCCGTGATAAAAAAAGCGCGGCTGTAATTTTTCGCGTCAAAATAAGCTACACTCCAGGCCTGATAGCGCAAAAGAGCGCTTATTGCTGCAAAATTATTATCTGTCGCAAGCTCAACCAGTTGATTTGAAGCGGCAGTAGGATCTTGAAATGCCTCCTTCAGAATATTGAAATAAATAGGAAGCAAGGTTTGCTTCTCATTCAAGATCGCTTTGTTTTTTAAGCCAAGCCAGCCGTTCATTTCTTCCATCCCACTTGAAGACAACAAACTTTTATTATCCGCGCTTTGCTTCGCCGCGCGGTCAAATAAACCCATTCGTAAAAGATTTTTAATTTCAGACTCAGGAGATTTAAAACGTCCTTTCCCTAAAACTACTTTTCGGTTTAATTTATTACGCAGATAAGCCGCCGCGTAACGAACTTCGGGGCGCGGATTATTTTTTTTCAAATGTCCAATCCATTTACGCGCTTCGGCCGGGTCTCTTTCATAAAAAAAGAATGCCAGCCTCAACATTAATGGCGCCTGAAAACTCGAAAACTCCGGCGAGGACAAGGCCTTTTCATAAAGAGCGCGCACTGTCTGCATATCTTCTGTCTTCTCAGCGGATTCCAAGTGAATTAATTTTTCGAGCCGCAAATTTGATTCTGAAATCAAATCCTGTTCTAAATTCACTTGTTTCTTATTCACGCCCAAATAATGTCGAATTGAAAAATACAATTTTAATGAAGATGGAGCGGCGAGAGAAAGCTGCCGTTTATAAACCATGAGCGCATATTTCAGGTCGGGAATTTTCCGAAGCGGTTCTGATTTTTGAAAAACGTGGTTCATAAAGGCGAAAATCAAGAAACCTTCTTGATTACGCTTGGGCTCGACCATGATTTCCGCGGTGCACTGGTGCAAATAGCCGGAAAGAGGCATCAAATCAGCGGCCACATTTGTGGAAGCCATCGCGGTCTCCCAATATTCAATATCCCGGAGACCGCCCGGAACGTTGATTTGGTTTTCGGCCCAATAAAAAAACGCAGCGGCCCCGGCTAAAAGAAAAAATAGCGGCAAAAACCAAACCCTCAAGTATCGATAAAAAAGCTTGGGATTAATCATTCAACAACCTCGAGACCCGTCTAAACCTTACCACCAAGCTCTCTCGGCAACGAGAATATCATCTACCTGCAATCTCGACTCAGGACGTTTATCCGTCGCCCGAAGAAATTTGACAGTATTTAATTTTATTTCTTTTTCTTTGCCGTCCGCTGTCCTTCGGATCACTTTGACTTTACGCGAAGCATAATCCGTAAAGCCTCCCGCCAATGCGATCGCCTCCAAAACAGAAATCCCGGGCCGAAACTCAAAAGTTCCCTGCTTTTGAACCTCTCCCGTCACAAAAATAGTCCGCGATTTGCGGTCCATGGAAATATCAATCTTAGGGTCGACAATATAATTATCGGAAATTCCTTTTTTTAAAATTTCCTTGACCTCTGGAATCGTCTTGCCCTCAACATGCACAAGGCCCAAAAACAGATATTCAATGTTGCCTCCCTCATCAACGACGAGTGTGGTGCTTAAATCTTTGTGCTGCCAGACCGTAATATTCAGAGTATCGCCCACACGGATACCGCGCTGAGAAACAGTTTGAACATTTTCTGTTACGCTTTTTTCAGCCGCCCAGCCTGAAAAACTTAGGCTTACCGCCAAAAAAAACACCGCGATCATTTTTAAATTTTTCATTTTTCCTCCTGATTTATCTTCTTGTTTCACCAAAATAACGCAACATTCTTAATTCAATACTGTGATTCGTGTTCCCGGAATCCAATTTGACCCTATTTCCAGCTCCATCGACCGAAAATCGATAAGCGTTCAAATAGCCAAGCGTGTAGCGCAGTTCCAAGGCCCACTCTTTGGCAATTTGACGGCTTAAGCGCGCTGAAATTAGGTATTCATCCAGCCGGTCGCTGTCTTTAATTTCTAACTGCCGCTGGCGGCGATAGGTTCCCAATAAAATTAAGTTACTTCGCTTGCTTAAGCGATGCGAGAACTCTGCGGAAATTGTTTGATATCGAAGCATTGTCCCGCTCGAATTAAAAGTACCGCGTGTACCCGCTAATGACTCTTCTCCAAAATTACGCGTTTCCGTCCTAATAAAATCTGTGGAATATTTCAGCGTTAATTTATCGCGCGAATTTATTCGATGCCGATATTTGAAGCCTCCCACAAGCCCGGCAAAAGACTCCCCGTCATAAAAAGACCACCCCAGCTGAGGCGTAAACGTTACATCTTTATTGGGCTTGTAATCCAAACCCAAATACATTCTATGCACATGCAAATCAAGAATAGGTTTCGGATCATGCAGGAATGTGCGGGAATAATTATATTCCAAACGTGTCGCAATTTTTTTTGTCCATGGCCGCACCCACAACGCGGAAAGATAACCTTTTACGTCTTCGTTGAGGCCGCGTTCTTCGGTTTTCCATTTAACCCCGGACCCTAATTGCGCATATCCGCGTTTAAAATTATAGCGGAGTCCTTGCCCAGCCACATATTGATACGTTGCAAGCCTATCACCAAACTTTGGCGGCTGACTCAGGTTTTCACTTGTTCCTATACTGTATCGATTTTGAATAGAATAAATCCAAGGGCGTTGCGTTTTAAAAACAATCCCCCCTTGAATATCGTGGCGCATAAATCCGTCCATAGGCGCCAGCCGGCTCGCGCGGTGAAGATTTCCATAGAAAAAGGGAAATTCCCGCTGAGCATTATAGCCCAACCGCACATGCGCTGGCCCGCGGCGGTCGAAAACAACGGCGACACCGGGCTGATCCAACGGAAAAAAACTTTGCTTGCGTTGCTTTTTCACAAAACGAGCTGTGTTTGAAATGACACCGCTTACATTTTTTTTCCAATAATCGAAAGTTCCGAAAGTAGGATAACGGTTTCTCATATCCTGCCTGACAGCCTCCCCAGAAAGCCCCCGGCTATAATCAGCGGCCTCGCGCTGCGAAAAGCGCGCATCCTCGTAGGATTCTAAACTTTCAAGCAAAGTCGGTTCCCCGTCGGAAACTACTGTTCTTTCATATTCCCGTTCACGGGTATAGCTTTCACCCAAAATAGGCTCAGTTGCTTGGAGCGAAGGCGCTTCAAATAATATATCTTCTGTTTTCTTTTCTTTTTCCTCGTCTTCGGCCGCTAAATAACGCTTGAATTCTATTTTCAAAGTTCCGGGAGATTGAATAATTTTCCAGCGGATAGGCCGCAAAAGTTCAAAATTAATTTTGCCCACAAAATAAAGTTTGGAATCTTTCTCTAATTTGCTTGATAAAACTTCATTCGGCGTAAAGACAATACTTTTAATGAGTTGATTATTGCCGTCGAAGCGTGTTTCTCCCGCTTTTTGAAGTAACGGTGTATTCACAATTATTTCAGCGCGCAATTCGCCTTTAATTAAGTTGCTTTGTATAAGCAGTTTATCTTTTTCTGAAAGTTGATTAAAAGTGATAATGACCGCGAAAGATTCTTCTGTTGACTCCATTCTTACCTCGTCAACCATAGGATAATAAGCCTTGGCTTCGTCCGTCACGGTTGCCTGCAATGCCTGTTCCATGGCTTTATAAGCATCATTACCTTGTACTGCCTCCTCCGTAGTCATGGCGCTTTCGGCCTTTTGATGAGCGGGCGGGTCCTGACTTTTAACAACTTGGGCTGAGCTTTCTAATTTATCTTCCACTTTATGAGTATCTTTCTTGGGAATCTTATTCTCATTTTCCTGAGCATAAGCAGAAACAAGGCTTAATGAAAACAACACAAGAAGACAAAAAAACCTCCAAATCATAGAAATTCTCAATGAAGTTCTAAGTTTCAATTTCCTCATTTAATATAATTTAAACCTTCTCATATAAATTTATATCTAAAACAATCTATTTATAGCAAAAATTATTACAATAAATGACGGTAATTTAACGGCAATTTCGCTTAAAACTGCAACAAATACCTTCGTTAACCGCGTAGGTTGAACCTACGCGGTTGGGGTGGTGGAGGAATGCGCTAGCCCGACAAACGGCTCCAGGGTAAGTGCTGAAAAAACAAAAAGACGAACCGCGCTTTGATCAATGCGCGTCTACAGCATAATTACTTTTGAAATGAGGCGCTCCCCCCTATAAATCATACAGAAAATAAGTAGAATCTCCTGGGTCAAAAGGAGGTTCGAAATGGGAAAGCAACGGTTTAAGGAAGAGCAGATT
>JAYSWD010000106.1:0-14812 GCA_043718225.1 Candidatus Omnitrophota bacterium | reverse complement strand
TCCGCGGCAACTACAAATCGATCGCGATATTCCGGTAGAATAAGGCCCCGAGCGAGCACCTGTTTACTTGCATAATCGCGAGAACCGGCAGTTACAATTCTGATTTTAAATTGCGGCGTTCCATCCGAATGCTTAATCGCAAGCAACCGGTTTAGCATGTCAAACACCGCTTGCGGAACAGGCTGATGCACATTCGCCAAATTACCGTCTAAATCGAAATAAATAACGCGAATGTCTTTTTCTTCAAATGCCGCGCGCAATGCTTTCCGCAGGACTTCTTTGCCAGCCCGCATTTCGGAACGTTCCGGTTTTTCAGCGTAAAACAGTAAAAACTCCGCCCTTGTAAGAAGCTGCCCCGCCGGAACCTTCTCCGATATAAGAGGGATCACCCGCCCATGTTGATAAAAAACGCCATTGTAAATTTTTCCGGAGGGGCTCATGCGGCCAATGAGCGGGAAAATCCTTCTGTGATCATCAGTAAGCGGCAAAACACTCTCTACAATTATCCTTGGGACGTGGATATCTTGAAACCCCGCAGCTTGCAATGCTTGCTTCATGCGTGGTTTAAAAATTTCAGGATTAATGTCAACTTCAAGCCCTGTAACAGTTCTTGTAAAGTTGCGATTCTCATCACCCAAAATACCTCCGCTCATATTTTCTGTGAGTCTCACAAAGACTCTTAGCGCTGTCCGTAAGTCATCTTTATTCTTAAAAAAACGTTTAAGGTGCGGACTATAAATCATGCCACTTTTTTTATACTCATCCGCGTAAGCGCCTCTTAAAATGCCCCGCGGGTCCGCATTGATAACTTGTAAAACGATCACCTTCCCACCCGGCTTCAATCCTTTGTAAATCTGCTGCATCGCTAGTTGAAGATTCTCAAATGTATCAAAGCTATCCAGCCCGATTACAACATCCGCATTCTGAATATAATTCGAAAATTCGTGTACATCTCCTGCTATGTATCTTTGCGCATCGCCGCGCTCAACGATTCTTCGCAAGAAATTGGGATTGCGGTCAAATGGAACATAACGTCCGTCAGCTTTCCAACGAGGACCAAGCATGGTTCCGAGAAAACCCGGTCCGGCTCCGACATCGAAAATGGTCGGGTTGGTTACTTTAATTTTAGCTTCAAAAACAACCCTAATAAATTCCGTAAGTAAGGGTTGTATCAATCTTCGTAACTCACTAATGCCAAAATCTTTTTTTTCCGCTGTCCAAGCATTATCATCCAGAAGTGCTTCCGTCTGTGAATGAGACTCCTCAATGAGGCGCTCAACCTCCGCGTCGACTTCGACGTTTGTTAGCGGCCGCATTTCGGAACGCTTATATTCGTACATCGTACCGCGTAAATCGTACTTCGAAGTTTCGGACGCTGTACTCTGTACGCTGTACTCTGTACTTATTTGTTTTCGCATTTCAGAGCGGGAGACGGGTCGAAATCGTCGATCAATCACTCTTCCGGCTGTCCTCGCAAAAACTTCGGACAAACCATAGCTTGCCAGGGTCACGCTCAATACAAACGGAATCTGAGATTCTTTATTGGTCCACCACAGCATTCCCACCGCGGCAACAAGCGAGAAACTATATATTTTGCTGATAAAAGAGATAAACTGTTTTGAAAAGAGAGCGTCATGGTCTTTGGAAGCTACTGAATAAAGCGCGAGAGGAATGGCGAAAAATAAATTCAGCAAAACCACCGCATGCATAACTGAGTTCAAAGAATCCATCGCATAATAAAGCGAAGTGGTAATGGGCGCCCAAAATTTAACATGCGCGCGCATGAGCCCATGCTCTCCGAAATGCGCCGGAATTTTTTCGCGCAATGTCGCCTTCCACACTTGCCAATTGAACAGTTTTACAAGCGTCGGCTTCCAATACTCCGAAAACTTGCCGCCGTTTGTAGTGGGACGCACGACATTTTCATAAAGCCTCATAAAAACGAGCGTCGGCAGAACGACGGAAATGGATGATAAAGCAAACAAATCCACCCAAGTTTTGGTCCCGATTTCCTGTAACGGCAAATTGTTTGTTTTAAGCCAAGCAATATACGGAGGATTAAACAACATGGATGAGACCGCCGCAATCATAACGGCAATCGGACGGCCCCAAGTGTAAAGCCCATCGGGGCGAATTTGCACAATCACAAAATCGCCCACCATGCGATAGAGCGGTATCAAAAGCCAAAACCAGCTATATGGCAAATGAATCCATTGAACGGCCACAATCCAATAAACAATTGCCGCCGCGACGATTGTTGAAATTGAAATCCAAATCGATTGCGCAAAACTCTTGGCAGATCCGCCGTCCCTCATTTCGGAGCGGGAAAGCAATTTTCTTAAATCGACAAAAAACCTCTCCAGATCCTCCGGCCCTCTGGCTTTATCATCACTCCCAATGTGATAGGCAACTTCAGAATCGCCCAAATGTTCAGTCCAGCCAACGCTGATCGTGTTTCCTTCCCAAACTCCCATGTCGGGCAAATCATCGATTTTCACCATTCCCTCATCCACTCCACGGGCTTTGCCTTTTCTTCTGAAATCATCCCCAGCGAACCAGGTATTAACCCACCTTCTCGTTGGTTTTTTTCTTCTCTCTGCTTTTTCAAATGCCCATCCGATCGTCGAACCAAATCCTTCATATGTCAAATAATCCCGGGCCGCCCGCCGCTTGGATACGCCCTGCTTAAGAATGTGTACGCTTGTACGGCTGGCATTCTGAAAATCAATTGCATCGGACTGCACGCCAAGCTTCCTCTTCGCGTATCGGTCCATCATGCTTCGCAAATCAACCGGGAAACGTTCTCCGAATAATTGAGGTAAAATATAAACGACCGGTAAAAAAATCATAAGCAAGTGCACTAATTTTTTAGTTTTCGGATTGTAAGTTTCGAGCAGGACTGGAACAGGCACAGCCTCTCTTTTTTTATACTCCTCCCAATATTTATTGGCATCCCAGCTTTCGGGCTTTCTTTGGGTCCATTTGTTCCAAATAAATTTTCCCCCACTGTATGCGGCAAAAGCTTTTAGCAGAATGAAATTCCGATACCAATAGAGAAAAAACCGCATGTGCCATTGCCTAAAAAATGATTGAATGGCTTCAACTGTATTTACTGCAAGTTCTTTTGAGATTTCACTATCTTTCGTGAATTTCTGATCCACGTGAAAGCGATCTTCAATTTTTTTCTTTGTTTCATAGTAGGCCGTTAAGTTCATTTTAATCGCACCTGCACCGGAATAGACGGTAATCGCCGAATAATATTTTTTTCTAACTTTTATTAACGGAGAAACTTGTTTTAAAATTGGATCAATAATGTCACTTGCTACTGTGTCTATCGCCACGCCGCTTATAAAGGCGATATGTATTCCTTGCTTTAACAACCAAGCTAAAGATTCAGCCAACACCGGAGAAAGAGGACCGTTCCACCGTAGTGTCCCGCTCACATCAAATATAAAAGCTCCGTGTTTGCGAATTTCAGGCCACTCCTTAACCATGCGCTCCAACAAATCATCCCGATTTAGTCGCATTTCGGAACGCCGAGACACACGGGAACCTATTCCTTCTTTAATAACCGATGCGTCGCGGATTTCGGAGCGAAGAAACTTCTCATCCGCTTGAGAAGCTATTTCGGACTCCATTTTCTTTAACATTTCCAAACTTATTTCTAACGCTGCAATTTGATTTTCAGTTTCGGTGTGCTTGGCGATCAGCTCTTTTTCATGCCATTCATCATCGCTTGTGCGAATCGATTCAATGACATGACCGAAATATCCATGCATTTGTGTCTCGAGATGAAGTAATTGAACTTGCAGGGCATTCAGCCGATTTTCTAATTTTAGAATTAACTGCTGAACAAAACTTCCTTGACCTTTCTCAATCCAACCGCCTGCACTAAAAGCCTGTCGGGTCTGAGCGTTAAGAACGCTGAGTGTGGTTTGCCATTGCTCAATCTTGCGTGCTAAACGCGGGTTTCGTAGCCTAAATGCGGGTGACCTAATATATTGCGCTAATTCTTTATTTGCACTGAGGCGGGCCATAATTTCAAACCCATGACCCTGTGTTGTCATGGAATTAATATTGAGATCGCGATGGTCTGTGTTGGCTGCGACCCTGGCTTCTATCTTTCGTCTTGCCCGGTCAAGAATGTTCAGCTCGATCCAGGGATTTGCTTTCAGCCATTCTGACAATTCTTGAATAAGCCCTGAGCTTCGGACTAAATAATCCACGAATTGATGCTGATCAAAGTGACGGTGAATATGACCGAAGCCAGTAGCCAGAGCATTTTTATCTGCAGTTTCAAAAGCCATTTCGGCCGTGTGATCTAGAAAAATATTGAAAAACATTTCCGGAGTTTCCGGGTAAGGGACAATCGGATCTATACCGGGAAGAGCGTTTGCAGCAACGCTAACTCTAGCGCTGCCCCCCATTAAACCGGCCAATTGCAAAGCCGCAAGCCCTTGAAAAATACTGCTTAAAAATGACCGTCGTGGGGTAACTCTACTTGCTGTCGTGCGGAGCAGCTGAAGTCGTTTGTCATCTTGCCTTCCAACCATCAGCCAATCGGCTTTGGAATAGAAATCAACCAAAAATATCAGAATGCCTTCCCTTTCATCGGGGCTCAATCTGGCGTTTGCAATATTAGCCAGAAAAGGCGGGATCAAATCGGACACCTCTTTTTCAGGGTAAACAGCAAGCGTGCGATCCGCGATTTGCCAAAGTATTTCCTGATAGCGCAATACTCTCGCCGGATCAAAATCATGCGTTTCCCGCGCTTCGGAACGGCTTCTAACCTCAGCAATATCACGCAGAATAAACCATTTTAATTTTTGGACTGCTTGGTCATAAGCTTCTTCACCATTAGACTTTAGCCTTTGAGACCGAATAATTTCGTGCAGCATCGTTAAATACTCAGGCACGAAATTCATCAAGTCCGCATAGCTTTGCTCATCATCAAGCACAATGGATGGATTTTTTTTCAAAACCCGGGCCAGTTTTCTCAGTCGAAAGGTATGCCTTGTCTTTTCAAACCAAAGATAGGAACGCGATTTGGGTTGAACCAGCATTTCCCATTCAGGGAGCTGTCGAATGGGCTTGCCAAAACTAAAGAATCTTCCCGCTCTTCCCTCTAAAACACCCTGATTTCTACCAAGAGCCTTTGCCAGCACACGATCGAACGGAGAAATGATAAATTTAAATAATCCCATTGCTATTACATACGCAGCCGGCAATATTAATAAGATTTTTTGGCGCGACAAATCTTGGATGGCAAACAGAACTCGTTCTAAGAAGTTGCGCCTCAAAAGCCGCCAAACTGTTTCAAAACTCGTAGAATGCAAAATAACAGAATCTTTTTCCGGCTTAGTTCGCGGCGCGGTTGCTTTAGCATCACCATAAGGAATTTTATTTTTACCTTTATCTGTTAGAAAATAACGCTCAAGCCAATTGACAAATTCAATTCCCCCGCGCACCTGACGCAATAAAATTTTTCTGCGCGCGGAATTAAATAAAACGGGAATCAATTTCAAGATACTGCCAAGCAAATCCGTATCAGCATAAATCTTCGCGAAAGCGTGAGGGTAATGACGGACCGCCCACTGGACCTCCGCCAAGGTGCGCGCTTTGACAATTTGATATTCGTCGCTATACAGATGGTCGATCGGCGCAAAATAACGGTCTTTATCGTCCAAAACGAGAATGGCCGGCCGCTTATCATCCGGATCAAACTCCAGTTTTCTGAGGAGCCTTCCCTCTTCACGCAAAGTATCATCAAAGATTTTCAGCAGTTTCTCTTCGGAAGTACCGCTGTTTCCCGCAAGTGTAAATTGAACGTCGTACCGCGGCCGTCTTTTTCTTTTCACTTCGATAATTTCGACTTCGTTTTTTGCTCCAAAGACGACCGTCACTTTTCCGATTCTACGGCGCTCCTTGCTGCGCAATTCCGGATCTACATTTAATTTTAAATGCATCTGTGCCGCAATTTGTAAATCGCGTGAAACAGTGAGCTCTTTTTTCGTATCCCGCGTTCTTTTTAAAAAAGATGCTGCGATTACGCAAGTAGCCGCTCCCACAATGCCTAAAAAAACAAGGGGACCGATTACTTGATTTCCTATTTCTGTGAACTTGAGACTTAACAAGCCAAGTGCAGCCGACGCGTATAGGATTTGCTGAATCTTCTCCCGCATTTCGGAACGAGGTTCTTGCTGCCAAAGTTCATTGACAATCGGAATCTTAGGTGCCGCCGCGGCTTGCGAATAATTGCGTCTCACAGCCGAATCATACGCGTCACGGTAAAAAAAGAATAAACGGTGGTCGGCAACACTAAGGCGCACTTTTGAATCAACAGGATGCTGAATCATCCATTGCGCCAATTCTTTTTGTGGCTGAGCTGCCAGTTTTTGCGCGGCTTCGCTCAAAACATTGAGCTTGATTTTTTCTTCTGCTGTATTTTCCGCGCGTGCAAGCCATAAGGCTTCTAGCAAAATATCCTGATAGGCCGCTGACCAATGCCCGTTTTGCTGCCGGTCCAACGCAGGGTCAAACACCTGCGTGGCAATTTCTAAAATCTCTGCTTTTAAATATTCTATTGCCTGCTTTCCGCCAATCACGGATTGCATCAATGCCCAAGGCCATCTGTTTTCATAATACTCACGTTCGATCAAATGATCCGTAGGCACTGTTTGCCCAAAGTGCATAATCGTATTCAAATAATCCATTTCCAGCGGCTTTTTGCCTTCCATAATGGGCACTGCAATATGGTCTGCATAAATATGCCGGCTCACGGCTAATGCGCGCTCATCTGCGGTAGAAATTCCTGCTAACTTTTGAATTAGCGAATTTAGCTTGTAAAGCGTCATCAATTCCCACAACGCCGGTTTATATTCGACATACTGCATCGCGGGCTCTCTTTCATCCATGGTCAAGTCATGCCAAGCTACCGGAAAATCCATAACCACTTTTTCTTTAATCGTCCGGATTAGTTTTTGTTTGTACTCCAGAACTTCTAGCGGAACTATGGAGTTTTGAATGGGGTTACGCATTACTTCCGTTTCACGCAACCAGTACGTGTCTTCATGTGTACCCTGAACCTGCGACCACTTTTTACGGAAAGGCTTGGAATAATTTTCTCTTGCCGCGCCCTCGGTAAGCGAATACAGTTTTTTCCCGGGATCATTGCGGCGATCGGGATAAAGTTTTAAAGCGCTTTGTTTGGTGCGCGCCAAAAAGATCTTCACGCCTAATTGCGATGCTTCCGCAACAATTTTTTCAATTACAGCTTCACGCCAACCGGCGTATTTTTCTTTTTCGGATTTTGTTAATAAGTAATAGCCGCGGCTGGGCTGAATTTCCATAATGTAAATGACATCTTCCCCGTCAACCAAACCTTGAATTAATCTAAACTGCGCCCAACCTCCCGTTACGCCACCATCCATGTCAGCCGGCTGGTTCAGCTTGGCAAGAACAGCCTCGTCGGTTCCAGCGGTTGGTTTTACTAAAACCGGCAATACTTTCTGCGCAGCTCCTTCAGTGCCATCCGGCCGGTATAACCATTGACGCTTCATCATATATGAACTTACCCGCTTGGTTTCTAATGTCACCGCATGCCCTTGCCAACTTACATCCGAAGATTTTTCCAGAGCCGCTTGTAATTGCACCAGTAATTCCGAACTCACCAAAGGAGAATCGCGCAGTTCCTTCGTAAAATATATTTTTCTGACAGGAACAGGCGCCCGTGTTTCAGCGCGATTTTTAACAAATGAAGAATTCGGAATATTCTGACTTATCGCAGGAACCAGGTTCGCCGGAACCGTGTCAAAAGGCAGTGTCACAAGCGGCACAACCATGGCTTCAGGCTGAATAGCAGCCGAGAAAGTTTTTTGGGTGAGATTATTTCGAGCGCGTAAGATTTTTATTTTTTCTGAAAAGGCATGAATGCGGTCTTGCCAAAGTTTCCGCAAACGGCTTTTCTCCGTTTCCGGCATCCACTCCGCAAGAAAATGATTGATTGGCGCGAGTTCTTTTTGAGCGTGGCTGAGCTGCCCTTTTTCAGAAAGCTTAAAAATTAAATTACGGCGCCACTGCAAAAGCAGGTCGAAAGATTCATCCGGTTTTTCACGCGCGTATTTTTTAAGCAGATAAGCCCAATAGGCGCGGTGCAAATCAATCGAACCTTTTTCGATTTTCATTTCGGGGCGCCATGCCACTTGCCCATGCATTAAATCCGCATAACGCTCAGTCCCCTTCAAATCAGAAATCGCCGGTGTTACGGTCACAATGTTCCAGCCCTGCGCTTGCGCGGCGGATTCAATTCCTTCGCGATGAAACCCTCCGGCGACAAAAATCACCGTTTCATTTTGTTTAAACGTGCTTGCAATTTTTTTAAGCATGCTTTTTTCGCGTTGATCCTGTACCTGATAAAAATCTTTGAAAACGTCCCATGCCGAATTTTGTAATTTAAACCGGCTGACAATTGCCCATTCGGAGCGAGTCAGTTCCATCCGAACCAGCTTTTTTAAGAGATTAAGCCGCAACGTCTGCGTCAGTAATACTTTTTGAGCTGACTTCGTGAAAGGCTTGCTAATTTCATGAACAATTAATTTTTGATACTCATCCGCTAATGCGGAAGCATCGAGCGTTGATTGATTTAACGTTGCCTTCAAAATAAGTTGAAAAGTTTGCTGCTCAAGCACGCTGAAGTTTTTTGCGTTTTCAAGCGCTCCGGTTTGTTCAATTTTGCGAGCCGACTCTTCGACGGAAACTCGTCCCATACGAAAGTCTTCTGCTAATGCCAATGCCTGTATTTTTTCAACACGCCCGTCATCGCGAGCCATCGCAGAAGGCGTGGCGATCTGGTGCTTTTTGTCATTCCCGTCCCCGATGTCGCTCGAGGATAAACTCCGGCGGGAATCCAGAGCTGGATCCCCGATCAAGTCGGGGATGTCACTTCGTGTCAGATTGCTTCGTCGCTCAGATTCTCGCAATGAAGAACGCTTGCTCATTTCGTCTGCCCATTTCAAAAGAAGTTTATGCCAAAATTTTTTAAATAACGGCTTGGAAAAAACTTGTGTTTGACGAATGATTTCCCGCGCCGCCAGTAGGTGCGGGTAGAGGCCTAAATCCACAGCTTGCTTGCCCGTAAGAATTTTCTCAAACCCTTTAAAAGAATCTTCTTCTAATAGCTGATCCCAAAATAATGATTCCTTCGGGTAGATCTTTTTCTTGGCACGCTGAATAACTGCCTCTGCGTGCTGCATTCCGGAAATCATTTCTGTTTGTCTTTGAGAAGCGTCTAAGTAATGTCGTACGGCCTGAAAATAAAATTTTTGATCTTCAGCGGGTTCCCCGCTCGCTAAACTTGACAGGAACAGCGCGGCCGCGCCCCCGCCAATGTTTTGGCTTTGAACATCTAATTCAATAGCGGCCATCAGCCATTCCCTATCCGGGAAGCTTTGCGCGAGCGCCAAACTGTGCGGGGCTGCCACCCCTTCCAGTAAAACTGCCGGAGCACCATAGTGATTCTGAACAGTTGTTATTAAATTTTGAATTGATTTTTGAGCGGCAGACGAGGCATGCGCATCCTCAATCAAGATAAGTGTTTTAGAGGAATTTCCTTTTTGACGAATCTGAACTTTGCCAAGTTTTTCGGGAACTTGGAAAGTATGGATATTGAGCAGATGAGGGGCTGAAATTACTGGAGAGGACGGCTGTGCCGCATGCAAATCTCCTCGATCCAGCGTTAGTAACTGGGTCGCAATAACAAAAACTGCCGTCAACTTTTTGAGGAGACTATAAGTCTGCATATTTAGGATGTTTTTCCTGAAAAATTTAACTTAATTAATTTTAAAAGTGTTAAAAATAGGGTGAATACCAAAAATTACCATATACAAATTGGAATACAAACGTGGGGTAAATTTACTGAAAACGAGGATTAGCTTTGAGATTAAATGATTAAAATTGATCTATTATGCAACACCTCTTCGAACCGCGCAGGTTGAACCGCGGCGGTTTAACCTGCGCGGTTGTTATGGGGTGTGGAAGTAATTCCAAACTTCCTGAGCGGCCGCAAAGTTCATTCCGGGAAGACCGGCTAGCTGCGTAATTCCAGCACGCTTCAATTCATCGATTGATTCAAAATTTATCAAAAGAATTTTTTTACGAATTTCACCGATGCCCGGCACCAGATCCAGTTCTGATTTCTCTATTCCCTTTCGTTTGAGGCTGCGGTGATAAGTGATCGCGAACCGGTGCGCCTCATCCCGCACGCGCATCAACAAATGCAAAGCCGCAGAACCTTTGGGGAAAACAATCGGCTCTTTCGATTCGGTTGTATAAATCCATTCAAAGCGTTTCGCGATCGAAATCAGTTTGATACTCGTCATCGCTTCCTGTTCCAAAACTTTTTTTGCCGCCGAAAGCTGCCCTTTCCCGCCGTCTATCATAATCAAATCGGGAATCCAATCTTCGCGGCCTTCGCGGATTCCGCGCAGCATGCGGCGCAGGGCTTCCTGAATCATCGCAAAGTCATTAATGCCTTCGACTGTTTTAATCTTGTAACGCCGGTATCCGAGTTTGTCGGGAAGTTCGCGGTAAAAAGTCGGGCGCGACGCCACGGCTTCATCGCCTTGAATATTAGAAACATCGAAACAGCAGATTTTTTCGGGTAAAGTTTCCATTTCAAGCGCTTTTTTTAATTCCTGCGTCGCGGATAAAATAACCGATCTTTCCGGAGCGCCGGGCTGAAAACGTTTACGGCGCAGTTTTTCAAGTGATTCGATCTGATTTTTGTAAAATTGCGCGTCTTCAAAACGAAGTTCCGTTGCAGCTTGCTTCATGCGGTCAGATAAATAATCGAGGAAGCCTCTTTTTCCTCCCCCTAAAAACCCGCGCACCTCTCCGACCAGCTTTTTATACTGGTCTTCCACTTCCGGTTTAATGCAGGGCGCAATACATTGGCCAATGTGATAATAAAGGCAGGCTGTTTTTGGAAGTGTCTGGCATTTGCGGATCGGAAAAAGCGCCTGAATCAACGATACGGCCTGCCGCAAAAGTTTCGCGTCGGTAAAAGGACCATAATACACGGCTTTTTTTTCTTTTTTATTTCGCGTAATCACAAGCCGCGGAAATTTTTCTCCGGTAATTTTCAAAAGCGGAAAACTTTTGTCATCTTTCAATTCTTTGTTGTAATGCGGCTGATGCTCGCGGACAAGCTGGGCTTCAAGAAGCAGCGCGTCCATCTCCGTAGCGGTTTCAATGAAATCGATATCGCATACATGGCTCATTAAGACCTGAACCTTGGGGAAATCCGGATGAACTCTGAAGTATGATGTTAAGCGCTTGCGGATGGATTTAGCTTTGCCGATGTAAAGCGTTTTTCCCGAGCTGTCTTTCCAAAAATAAACTCCGGGCGCGTCGGGAACTTGTCGGATTTTTTCTTTGAGCGTATTGTGGTCGGGAGCACTCATGACATCATGACGGGGCCGGACTTGCTTTTGTTCCGGCGCATATACTCAAAAACTTTTTTAGCTTCTTTTCCTTGAAGCAGCAAGGCCACGATCAGATAAAAAATAACCGCGAATGCGATAGTTCCTAAAATTTGCACGGCGTAAAGCGCCGTTGAAGCCGGGGGCATGGCCCGCATCCAAACATCGAGAACAATTTTTGCGGCAATCGCCATTAAAACAGAAGCGATCAGGGTTTTTATAAAACTAACCGCACTTTCCTTGAACGGAAAGCTTCCGACACGCCTCGGATACAAGACCATAAGAATGGCGAACTGCGCGATCGCCGCGATCGAAGTCGACATCGCGAGACCGGCTTCTTTAAAAGGGCCCATCAAAACGAAATTAAGCGACGCGTTTAAAACCAAGGAGAAAATACCCGCCCACATCGGGGTTTTGGAATCGTGAGCGGCATAGTAACCGGTGATCATCATTTTTTGGCCGGAGTAAGCGAATAAGCCCCATGAGTAAGCCGCTAATACTGCCGCCGTGCGCGTGGTGGATTCGGCGTCAAACTGGCCGCGTTCAAAAAGCAGGCGAATAATATCGGGCGCGAGCGCGATGAGGCCCGCCGATGCCGGCAGCACAACCATAAATACAACCGTCAGGGAAAATGCCAGCGTCTGTTTCGCCTCTTCTTTTTTTCCCGTTGCAACTTGATCCGACAGCATGGGTAAAAGTGCGCTTCCCATCGCCACGCCAAACAGTGAAAGCGGAAGCTGCATCACACGGTTGCCGTACCAAAGGCTAGAGTTCGCGCCCGGCCCGACCCAATACGCAAACACTGTGTCGACCAACATGTTAACCTGCACCGCCGCGAAACCCAAAAGAACAGGCGTGAAAAGTTTCCAGCTGCGCAGTAATCCCTGATGCGCCACATTATCGATGTGCTTGAAGCTCGGCCATTTCCACTTGAAATGAAATCCGATTTTTGCCAAATCGGGCCATTCGATGGTCCAATGCAAAAACCCCACAAACATCATTGCCCAAGCAAGCACTTTTAATTGATCGATAGGGCCGCTTTTCACGAAAGGGAAAACCCATAACATAACCGCGATCCAAAGTCCGTTCATTAAAATCGGCCCAATCATCGGCGTAAAAAAACGGCCGTGGCTGTTTAAAATTCCCATTCCGATCGCATAGGCGCAGAGAAACCAGACATGCGGAAACATAATCTGCAAAAGACTGATCGCGAGGCGTATGCGTTCCGGAAAAACGCCCCATTGAAGGCAGGCGCCCAGACCCAGTTCCACAACGAGAACAAGCACAAGCACCGCCACACCCATAAAGCTGTAAACGAGATTGGCATAACGGAATGCTTCCGCTTCGCTTTGTTTGGCGCGAATATCGTTATAAACGGGAATAAACGCGCTCGCCAAAGCACCTTCGCCTAAGACGCGGCGGAAAAAATTAGGCACCATAAACGCGTACAAAAACGCATCCCAAGCCCAGCCCAATCCGAAGATTTGAGCGCTGACAATATCGCGCCAAAGCCCGAGAATACGGCTGGCCATGATCATGGCCGCCACCAAAACTGCGGATTTAAGAAGCTTACTTTTTGTCATTTAGCTATGTTTCTTTGTTTTTGACACTTTCTTGAGGGGTATGCTATAGTTTGGCCCGTTTTCAAGAAATTTACTTAAAGGAATTACCAATGCCGAATATTAAATCCGCTATGAAGCGGATCCGCAGCGACAAAAAGAAGAGAGAACGCAACCAGAACGTGCTTTCCGAAATTAAAACCATGAAGAAAAATCTTCTGAAGCTTCAGTCGGAGCCGGAAAAAGCCAAGGAACATGCCGCTAAAATGATCAAGCGTTTTGACCAGGCCGCCGGAAAAGGCATTATCCCCAAAGGACGCGCCAGCCGCAATAAATCCCGCATTCAGGCTTTTATCGCGAAACTTTCGAGCGCCAAGTCCGCGAAGACCGCCAAAAAAAGTTAATTTCTGTCTCAATTCCGGCCTCTTCCCTTTAACGGTGAAGCGGCCGGAGCCGTGAGGCGCAAAAGCCACAGTTCAAGCCCAGCTTCCGCATTCGCTCTTCCCGTCTTCGCTTTCCAATCCAATTGATGCAATTCATCGATCGCCGTTTCCAGTTTATTGATTTTAAATTTCTCGAGTCCCCTGAAAAAATTTCCCGCAACGTAGGACGATTTCATCCCCAATCGGGCGGCAATTTGTGACGGCGCGGAACCTTCCTGCTCAAGAATTTTAGCCTGCCACAGTTTTCTAATCTGGGAATGAATAAAGCCAAGCATGGAATAAATATCGTCTTCCATTTCGAAAAGTTTTTTTAAAACATACAAAGCCTTCGCGGAATCACAGGCTAAAATAGCGTCGGACAAATCAAAAATCCGGACTTCGGTCCAATCCTCATCAAACTGCGCCACCATCGCTCCGTCAATTTGGGTTTTATTACCCGCGAAAAGAATCAAACGGTCAATCATCGTCGCCAAAAACATCGGCGCTTCACCGCACATATCAAAAATTTGTTTTTGAGCTTCGGGAGTTATCGTCTTTTTTTCTTCCGCCAGGCGCGCGCGCAAAAACTGGACTTCGCGCTTCATTCGGTCCGCCGCTGCGGGGCGTATAACAGTGCCATATTCATGCATCAGCTTGGCAAGCCGGCTTTTTTCTTCGGCTTTTTCCGCTTCAAGAATTAGAAAAGTTTTCTCGAACGGTGTTTTAAGATAGCCTTCTAATTCAGTCAGGCCGTCTTCTTTGAGCTTATCCGTTTGTTTAACTTTGAGAATTTGGCCTTCAACCAAAAAAGGAAGCGAACGCGCGGCGGAAAGAATTTGAGCGATGGGTGTGTCGGTAACATCAAAAGACTGGACTTCGCATGATCCCGAAAAATCCTTTTGCAATTGAAGCAAAAGCGCGTCGACTTCGGCTTTGCGCATGAAACCGTCGCCCGCAACTAAATAATTATTCTTAGAAGCCATATTTATCTCTAAAAAAACAACTGTAGTGAAGCGATCAGTCGCTCAAAAGCATTAGATGCAAGGCGCATGCAAGCGCCCGCGGAGGCGTATTAGGGACATACGCCGCACAAGGAAGCGAAGCATGCAACGCAGCAGATGATGCGTTTTCAGCGGCTGGGTGGAAATTACCAATCCTCAACGACGCGGTCGACAACTTTGCGTGCAATATCCTCAATCGCACCTTCAGTGGCGGCTTTTTGTCCCTGAGAACGTACCTGAGTCACAAAATATTCTTTGTTGCCGGAAAAACTGTCTTCTTTCCAAATAATTTCGCCTGTTTCACGGTGTCTCAGCACTAAAGCCAAAACGATATACAGCCTGTACTCGGCAAC
>JAYSWD010000105.1:0-14870 GCA_043718225.1 Candidatus Omnitrophota bacterium | reverse complement strand
AAACACATCGCTCGGCGTTAATATCCAGACACACTGCAGGATAATTAAACACCAAACCAAAACCCTTTTTGTAGAACTACACTTATTTTGCATACACTATTCCCTATACAAAGTGTACACTGTCAAACGCATTCTTAAAGATGCAAGTAATAGCAATAATTATCATTTAAATTCAAATTAAGCATCTCTAATGACTGTGTATTGGGAGGTTTGTCACAGACGAGAGGCAGGAGACTAGATACCGGAGACCAACAGAAGAATTTCAATTCAACGAAATGCCCCAGCGGAATCCCCGGGAGAAAAAATCAAAATGCGTTGAGCGAAGCATCAACTGTTTGAGCAGTTTGACTTTTTTGAAAGGGGGTGGAGTTAACCGCGTTGGCCGGAAATGCCGGTGGGAGTTTGTACCGCAAAAGAGGAACCATCCGCGCTGCCTGATATGACAACGGAAACTTGTCCAAAAGCAATTTGCAGCAAATCTTGTGGGGCTGATGTTTCATCCGCGGCGTTCTTATCAACACTCACGGCAGAATTTTCTTTAACAGTTACTACATTTTTTCCATCTTCTGTTGCAAGTTCAACCTTGGCTCCGGCACCTGTCCATACCTGGTCGCCTTTTTGTAAATTCATGCCTTCTTTCGCATCGTAAATCATGCCATCTTGCGCAACGACTTTTACGGACCCAGTAATCTTACTGAACGCCGTGCCGGTTTTTCCGCTGATACTTTCATCTTTTCTTTCGCCGAGGGGCTTTGGTGTCGCGCTAAAAATTGCTTTGCGAAATTCTTCCACACCTTGCTCTCCCCCAAAATCCGCCGGACTAATTTCAAAATTATTCACCCCTGTGTTTAACCGCAAAGCATTTGCGCGGTCTGCTCCGCCAAAAAGCATGGTGAATAAACTTTGCGCCCCGCGTTCCTTTCCGAAAAATAAATTATGAACTTCATTCATACGGTCCCACTTTCTTGTCCCTTGGCTGGCTTTGTCAATCACGGGCACTATTCTTTCCTGTCCAGAAATGGTTAGCTTGCCCCGAGTTATTTTATCAATATCCTTCAATGCGGCATGCGCTCCGCGGATCACATATTCCTCTACCTTGTTTTTCAACACCAAATTAAAATAATCGCCATCTGCAAGCCGTGTCGCTACTGACTGACCACCGATGACAACATCGCCCGAATAAGACACCGTTGACTGCTCGGCGTTAAATGTGCCATAAGTTACGCCCTCAATGATTCCCCTCAAAAAGGGACTAAACACAAGTGTGCCAGGACTAACCGGCAAAAGTGAAGCCGCCGCTGTAGAATTATTTCCGAGCTGTCCATAGTAATTGGCCCCAATACCGCTTAAAGTTCCTTCTTCAAAAAGGGTAAATGAATGATAATCGCCGGCGGCAAGTCCGCGCACCCCCGTTAAAATTTCGCCCTCAGCGTCCTTCATTTGAACAAAAGTCGCACTATCATCAGTGGTGTTATCACCAAGCTCTCCAAACCAATTCGCCCCCCAAGACGCGACACTGCTATCTTCAAGCAAAGCCAACGAGTGATACCCTCCGACTGCGATGGCCGTTGCTTTCGGAGCACCCAGCGATCCATCAAGGCCGGCCACCTGTACCGGACTTGCGCTATCTTCATCACTGTCATTTCCTAATTGACCCGCATCATTCAAGCCCCATGCCAAGACCGCGCCATTTTCGAGAAGAGCGAGTGAGTGATAAGATCTGGCTCCCGCGGCGAGTGCTTTGACACCTTCAAGCGGAGTTTCCCCGTCCAGCCCCACAACTTGCACAGGAGTATCACTGTAATTATCCTCGCCCATTTCGGTATTATTTCCCAGCTGTCCGAATTCATTACTACCCCAAGATAACACCGTTTCGTCTTCTATTAACGCAAGTGAATGATAGGCACCAGCCGCGATGGCTGTTGCTTTATTTCCTTCAGATCCGTCCAAACCAATAACTTGAACAGGCGCGGCCCGCAAATCCGTTGATCCATCTCCAAGAGCTCCGCTATCATTGAGCCCCCATGCAACAACACTCCCATCATCCATCAAACCAAGATTGTGATACGCGCCCGCCGAAATAGCATGCACACCCTGTAGGTCACCGATACCATTAATTCCCTTCACATATCCGGTTGTATCGCGGGAATCGAGAGTGTTATCACCCAGCTGGCCTGATTGATTGTCTCCCCAAGAAACAACTTTTGATATTCCGCCGACTTCGACTATAGCAAGCCCGTGATAAGCCCCCGCCGCAATTGATTTCGCGCCGATCAAATAATCAACGCCGCCGACACCCCGGACTCTTACGGGCGTAAATCGATCCGTATTCGCTCCTTCTCCCAGGCGATTAGACCCGTCACCGTTATGGCCCCATGAAAAAACAGCCCCGTCAAAAGCGCGCAAGGCGAGCGTGAAGTCCCTGCTTGCGGCAACTTGAATAATATCCGTAAGACGCACAATTCCAAGATTCAGCGGCGAATAAGTCTCAACCGGCGTGACACGATTGGTATTCGTTCCGTCACCTATTGTTCCGTAATAATTTCCGCCCCAGCCTAAAACTCCGCCGTCTTCCAAAAGCGCCAATCCATGTTCATAACCCGCAGCAACCATTTTTACATCGCTCAAGTTTCCGCTGCCGCCCTTGGCTTTTACAAGAACCGGGGCACTCTGTTCATCTTCGGTTCCTTCCCCAAGTTGACCCGAGCTGTTTTCGCCCCACGCGGCAACCGTTTTATTTAACAATAGCGCGAGTGAAAATGTTCCTCCCGCGGCGATTGATTTCACACCGGTTAATAAACCAACGCCATTTACCCCCTGCACTCTGAGTGGCACATTGCTATCATCAAAAGTTCCGTCGCCGAGTTGCCCCACGGCATTTCCACCCCAGGCGGCAACACCTGTGTTTTCCAATAATGCCAAGCTGTGATGGCGTCCTGCGGAAATCGCAGTAACGTTCGTAAGATGTTCGGCCTCGCCAAATCCTTTCACATAAACAGGCAAGTTACTGTCGTCATTTGTTCCATCGCCCAATTGCCCCACATCATTTTTTCCCCAGGCAACTACGGTTGTTTCTGCATCCGCCAATAAAGCCAGGGAATGATTTCCTCCGGCAGAAATCGCGGCCACATTCGTCAACGCCCCGCTACCGTTAAAATTCTTAACCTGTACAGCGATGTTGCTGTCGTCATTTATTCCGTCCCCTAACTGACCAAATTCATTTTTACCCCAAGCGACCATGGTTTTGTTTTGAAGTAGCGCCAGGGAATGATTTCGTCCGGCAGAAATATCTTTAACGCCCGCAAGTGGAGTCGCACCGTCCAGCCCCAAGACTTGAACCGCAGTCGCGCTGTGATTCTCTTCGCCCATCGCGGAATTATTTCCAAGCTGGCCATACACGTTGCTGCCCCAGGACACAACTGTTTGATCGTTATCATTCATCAATGCCAGAGCGTGGCTCGTGCCTAAACGAACTGATTTCACCCCCGACAAAAATCCGATTCCGCCCAAGCCTTTGACTTTGACAGGCGTAAGGCGCGTTTCAGTCGTCCCATCGCCTAGCTGTCCGAATTCGTTATACCCCCAGGAATAAACGAACCCTTCGACACTGCTGACAGCAAGCGAAAAAAGCTGCCCCGTTGCGATCTGCGCAATGTCTTTTAAAACGCCGCCTCGCCAGGTTACATCCCAGGTATTTGCGCCTCCGAAAAGCGTATGACTTTCGTTAATGATCCAATCCTGTCCGATCGTAATATCGTTCGTGCCGGTTTTATACGTTGCGCCTTCGCTTTCGCCATCTCCGAATTGAAGTTGATTAAAATTCCAATCTTGAGAACCGCCAAATTGTCCGCCGCCAAAAACTTCAAAAATTCCGCCCGTCATATTAATCACTCCGTCACCCGTCACATCACCGCCGCGCACAATCGTGCTAAAAGTTCCGTCAAAGATCGCGCCGGAGTTGACTTTCAAGTCACCGTTGATATCGACACCGCGGAAAAGCGTAAATCGCGCGCCCGCTGTTTGCGCGTTGAACGTTAAATCATCTACGCCCGTAATTTCACGGAGAATCGATTGTCCGCTTCCGGCAAAAGTCAGGTTAAAGCCGCCGCCTATGATTTTCGATCCTTCACTCATTAATATTGATCCTGTGCCGTCTTTTTCATTTCCAACAATTCCATCCGTTCCTGCGTCTGAATCCGCAATCAAACTACTGCTCCCGGCAAGCGTCACTGTAACGCCAGCACCAATCACAATATTTTCATCATCTTGGATGATTCCATTAAAAATAGTATCTGCAGCATAAGTGATTGCCTGGTCGGCATTATCATGCTTGCCGCTTTCAACAAAATATTTGCCGCCAATCTGAAAACTTGCCCCCTGCTCATCCATCTCTTTCGCTTTCGTCACACCCATCATGTCGATATCACCATCAGTGCGAATTTTAATCTTTGATGCATCTAAAATGGCCTTACTGTAAATATCATCCCGCGCGATAAGTTCAAGCTCACCCTGGGAAATAAATTCGGCGACACCATCCTTATTGATTCGAACATCCACAGCTTTGATTTCACCTTTGAGGTTAATCGCTTTCTCAAAAACACTGTCGACGCCTTTGGCGTTGAGTGTGATTTTGTGGCCTTTGATATTGCCGCTGTTTTCAATTTGATTTTTAATTGGGTTGCCTTTGAAATCAAGTATGCCTTCGTTCGCTCCCACGGCTTCATCGACTACGACTGATACAAGGTTGTCGCCTGAGAGACCTACCGTGAGCACTTTACCGGCTCCGAGAAAGACTCGATTCGCCGGTAAATCAATTGTGCCTTTGTTCTCAACCGCCTTGCCTACAAATGCTACATCGCCCGTTCCGTGAAACTTGCCTTCATTCAGCACAAAGCCTGTCGCGTCAATTTTGCCCGTAATTTTATTCATGTTGCCTGCGGCGGCGAGTAAACTTCCATTCTCAAATCTAAAATCAGCTGTATCCAAAATATGCAATCCACTCGCGCTGAAAATACTTAAAATTCCATCCTTAATAACATAGCTTCCGCCTATAAACGCTTCCTGAGCATTCACTGTAAAATTACCGTTTTTTAAATTGAAAATATTCTGCGTGTTAGCGGCGCTGTTAAAATTGGGCAGGTTTAAAGTCACGTCGCGCAAGGTCGTTACATCGATACCATTTTCCGCGTCCGTACAATTAAATCCGCCATCCTCTGGATTCCCGAGATCTGAACAGGAAAATGCAAAGACATCGGTGGGCGTCAGCATCCACATACATTGCAGGATGACCAAACACCAAACCAAAACCCTTTTTGTAAAGCTGCACTTTTGCATAGGCTGTTCCCTATACAAAGAGTACACCATCAAACACTTACTAAAAGATTCAAAAAATAGCAAGATATAGCATTTAATGCTATATAGAACTAGTTATTACCATTTGAGGGGCAGTATGTGTGGGAGAAAAAATGCTCTGCCTCTTACGTCGTGGAATTAAATTAAAAGGGAATTAAATGCCAGAACGAAGGCGAAAATGAAGTTGATTGTCGCCGCCTTCTGTAGCGGGACGATCACCAAGACGAAAACCCCATTCAATACGCAGAGAAACATTGTCGCGGAAAGCAAAGTCGCCGCCAAAGCCGGTACCAACAAGATAACTTGATTTTACTTCTGTGCTTGTCGGGCTTCGAACACGCCCATAACCCTGGTCAAAAAAAGCCAGAAACTTTAACCGGTTACGAAGCGCTGCTTTGTCGTAAGGCAAATGCCATGTTTCGGGGAAAAAAGAAGTCGGAACCCAATATTCTATTTGCAAAATCGTGCCTTGGTCCGCGCCATAATCGCTTTCGGGATAACCACGCACGCTTTCCGCTCCGCCCATGAAAATCTGCTCCTGCGGTAAAAGCCGGTCAGGCGAAAGCTGAATCTCCCCGTTTGCCGTAAAATAAGTTTTCCAGGGCATCTTCAACTGGCGGGAAAGATTCGCGTGATATTTTATAAAGGAATGCTCGCCGCCGCGCGAAGCCAAGGGGTGGCCGTCTCCGCGAATCGGCATTCCGAAGGAAACCACTTGAAAAAGGCTTGTGGCTCCCCAAGAATCGCGCGCCTGAAGCCCCGCTCCAAAATCGAGCACGCGTGCTTTGTCCCACGAAGTGACGGCGCTCAAAATGCGCGTGTGTTTTTCTTTAAAATTAAAATTCGTGCTTAAATTTCCTGAAAAACGTTCTGTTTGAAAAAGATCCTGGCGTAGCCCGATGCCGTAGGTATCCGAAACACTGTTGATTCCGAGGCTTTCAAATTCTTTCTTCGGGTTCACCTGCGCATGACTATAGTTTCCAGTGAGCGAAGTTCCAAATTGGGTCACCGGAACAGAGTAATTCGCGAACAACGCCCCAAACCGTTTTCCGAACGAAGTTCCGACCAAAAGCGTGTCATCCAACCCCAGAAAATTATTATGCCTGACCATAAATCCGAAACGTTTCTCACCCGTTAATTTGACGCCTTGATTGTCGAAAGTAAAATCGGCGTGTACGGGAAAATGGTCTTCAACTTTTAAAACAATATCGGTGGTTCGTTTTTCTTTTCCGGCTTTTAAAACAGGCCTTACAAGGCGGTCAGGATTTCCGCTCATATCCATCGCGGCTTCGCGGATGCTGTCATATTTCAAGTACTCTCCCTCGGGGATATTCCAGTGACGGCGGATCAAGCGTTCATTAAACCAGCGGTTTCCTTCCACGGACAGCGTTCCCATTCGGGAGATGATCAACTCCATTCGAATTTCCTGGTCTTCCATTTTTTGAGGTGGCAATGACACGACCGCAAGATAACCACGCGCGCGGAACACTTCTTCAATTTTATCCATCAGTTCACGCACGTCTTTGAAAGTCAGCTCGCGCGCCTCATAGGCTCGAAGCACCGGAAGATACTCTGTTTCGGGAATAATTAAATCACCTGAAAGGACAATGCTCTTAACATAAAAAGGCCGGGAATCAAGAACGGGAGTTTTATCTTCATCCTTTTTGATTTCTACGGGTTGAGGCGCGGCAAAACGGTTGATTTCTTCGCGCATATTTTCTTGAATTTGCGAATCTACCACTTCCGCGGAAGCGCCTGAGGGTAACCGCGGTTCATCTGCCGCTTGGGCTTGGACAGGGGTACAAAAAAGACACATCGCCAGAACACCCCCTAAATACAGAGGCGGCAAAGAGTTAGTAATTGGTGTACTAAATCGCTTCATATAAATACAAATCATAGCTTATGTTTCGGCATAATCCGTAATATTTTTAGCAGATTAAACCCGTCAGAAAGCCGGCGAAAAACCACGTCCAGCTGGAATTTTTAATTGCTTAAGCAATTTCTTGGTTAATTGACTTTCTTTTTCACGCCAAAGAGGCGAATTAACGTCCGAAGATACCTTTAGATTTCCGCCCGCGATCGCATCATGCCCGCCCGCCTGGCTGGGGTCTTCCACTGCTCCGCGCAGAATCTTAGGGGCGTCATCTTCCGGGCGGCGTGTACGGAATGAAATATGCAATTTATCAAGATAACGACCTGTGCAAAGCGCGCGCGTCGCGACGTTCGAACCTAAAATAAAATCAGCGATTTCGGAGACTAGGTCGGGGTGCGGAATAAACCCTAAATGGACCAGTACCAGTCCGCGGCAAAGTTTCGCGTTGCTCAACGCGTAGCGGAGCGTTTTAAAAAAAGTCAGTGATTTCGCCGGATTTTGAATTTTAGTTAAAATCCGCATGTCACAATACGGAAGTATATCAAGGTAAGTTTCAATCACTTCATGTTTTTCAACCCGGTGAAGATCTTGTGTGTCTGAAAGAATTCCGTAAACAAGTGCGGTCGCGATTTGTTTGGGAATCTCAAGTCCCGAAAGCAAAAGAGCTTTTGTCACAATCACGCTGGTTGCTCCGCAATCGGGATTCACGATGGCCATGTCCGCATCGGGCGCCTTCACCGACGGATGCTGGTCGAGCACCAGCGTGACACGCCGGCGTGAAGGGCAGGAATGATTTTCAAAATCGGGCTGCGTGTCTATCAATGCCACATGCGCATATTTTTTAAGGTCGGATTTTTTGAGTTTAAAAACCGGCATGCGTAGATGGCGGACCATCGCTTTATTTTCGCCGCGTCCGATACTTCCGCCGTAAACAATCCGAGATTTGACGCGCGCCCCCTGCTCCGCAAGATAAGCTAACGCGACGGCGGTCGCGAGCGCATCCGGGTCGGGGTAATTATGCGTCATGATTAAAAGCGGAGAAAGCTTGCCACCTTTTTCTTTAATGAAACGCAGCAGCTGAAGGGCATTTTTTTCGATTTCGCTGGTTTCAGGCAGAACAGCACGGGAAGATTTTTTATCGAATTTTCGGATTTTCATGGAAGTAAGCGGAAAAAAGCTACGGTCACGCCCGGACCATTTTCTTGAACTCAGGATGGAGCGCCAAAGAATTGAGATCGGGGTCTTTTTTCATATAAGTAAAATCGCGGTAACCCAATCGAATCGCCTTATGGAGAGCCTTGAGCGCTTCGGCTGCGCGTTCAGCTAAAGCCAAACTGCAGGCAAGGTTGTAATAGACAATAGGATCGTCTTTGCAAAGTCTGGAAAGCCTTTGGTCAATGCGCAGGCCCTGTTCACGCAATCCTTTACGGGTATAGGCTTCCGCCAAAGGAATCAATGCTTCTATATAATCCGGACGCCGCCGAACAATCCCTCCAAAGAAGGAAATTTCAAAATCTAAATCCCGCTTTTTCATCCCGCACTTACTTCCCAAAATTTAATTATTCTTAAATACTTCATTAAAATCCGCTCGCTTGGCTGGCTCAATAAGACCTGTTTAAGTGCGGGATTCATGGCTGAAATCTTAGCCTAACCGTCCCATTGGAGCAATGAGAATCTAACTTGCTAAAAGGCGCTGAACTTCATCCAGCAACTCATCTGTATCAAAAGGTTTAAGCACGAAATGTTTGATTCCCAGACTTTGAGCGGATTCAAGCGCGTGAACATCGTTAAATCCGGTTAAAACCACTTCGGCGAAAGCCGGGCGGTTTGTCGCCTGGCAATACTCTCGAATAGCTCTTAAGACTGCGAAACCATCCATACCTGGCATACGCACATCGGTCATCACCAGATCAAAATGGCCCTCGGGAAGTTTGTCCAATCCCTGCATTCCGTCTGAAGCCACATCGACAGAATAGCCGGCACGGTTTAAAAGCATATGCAATGTGCGCCGCACAAGCGGATCATCGTCAATAACAAGAATTCGTTTCTTCATGCCGCCACCTCATCAATTTTGCGGGCCAGCAAAAAATCTTTATTCGTTAATCCTCCGGCGGCATGCGTTGAAAGCACGATTTTCAAAAACTTATAATCCGTTAAATGCAGGTCGGGGTGATGATCCTCCTCCTCGGCAATTTCCGCGACTTTATTCAAGAAACAGACCGCATCTGAAAAATCAGCGAATTTAAAATCTTTATGGATGGCTGAATGTTTGGAATCAAGCAGCCACAGCCCTGCAGCTTTGATCTTTTTTTGCACTTCCTCTTGTGTCAGTTTTTTCATAGCCTACCCCATGCGGTTAAAAAGCATTGCGAGATACGAACGCTCTTCGCGGTCCCGGTCGGAGAAACCAAACTGCGCCGCGGCGCGCGCAATGTGCCGAACCGGCCCTTCCAGCTCAACAAAGGTCCCAAGCCGCGGCAAGGTGTCGAGTGTCACCATCAGCTGCCCCAGCCGATAAACTTCCCGCTTTTTTGAGTACTGCTTCGAGATCTTGTATCCTAACGCCGTTAAAATTGCTTTCGCCGGCGCGTACTCAACATGGGTTTGAAGTTCCACGCGCTTGGAGTATTTTGATTTTAAGCGCGGGCCTTTAAAAGTAAGTTCCACGGTTTTTCCATGCCGGCGCAATCTTAAAACTGACTTCTTGCTGAGTAGTTTTCCGTTTAGATCCCAAAGCTCATTTTGTTCAAAACCTTGATTGATCAAACACGCTTTTAAACTTTTAAGTTTTTTTCGGATTATTGCTAAATCTGCGCAGCGGAATTTTTGCTCAATTTCAAAAGTTTTCATTCCACGCCCGCATAGGAATAAACCATTTTTTGCGCCAAATCAATTGCAACGGCGCG
Source organism: Candidatus Omnitrophota bacterium (assembly GCA_043718225.1). Classification (GTDB taxonomy): domain Bacteria; phylum Omnitrophota; class Omnitrophia; order Omnitrophales; family Aquincolibacteriaceae; genus Multiplicimicrobium. The sequence goes on along the minus strand of JAYSWD010000105.1, from coordinate 4,739 downwards.
ATCGAAAAGCTTTTCAATAATCGTAAATGAAAAATCGAGCGCCGTCCCGGGGCCTTGGCTCGTAATCACATTGCGGTCAATAACAACGCTTCGATTCTGATGTTGAATTAAAGCCCCCCAACCCTTTTCATAACCCGGGTAACCGGTAGCAGAAATTCCGTCCAATACTCCCGTCGGTGCCAGCACGACTGCGGGAGCGGCACAAATGGCAGCAATCCATTTCTTTGAATCATTCATGCGGTTAACCCAATGCGTTACTTGCGGCGAGTGATGAAGATTCTCCGCGCCCTTAACACCGCCGGGTAAAATCAAAATATCGGGAGTCCCCAGATACTCCGATAAAAGCATATCGGCTATATAAACAACGCGGCGTGAACCGCGCACATTTTTTGAAGCAAGCCCCGCCATAACAACATTAACACCCGCGCGGCGCAAAACATCAACCGGCGTCACAGCCTCAACTTCCTCAAACCCTTCCGCTAAAATCACCAACGCTTCTTTTCTCATATAAATACCGGGAAACGTATCTCGTGAAGCGCATCTCGCATCTCGACCGCTTCACGCTTCACAAGATACGCTTTGCAAATGAATGTTTTCGGTGTGAAACACGGCCCGAGTCTTGTCGAGGTCGCAATTATTTTCAGGCCGTTGCAGTTGCCACCTGCTGTCTAAACTCATCTGTAAGCACCGTGCTCAAATATCTCTCTCCGAAACTGGGAATGATCACGACAATCAACTTGCCTTTGTTTTCCGGGCGCCCTGCCACCTGAACCGCCGCTTGTACGGCCGCTCCGGAAGAAATACCGCAAAGCACGCCTTCTTCGCGCGCCAGACGTTTTGCCATCGTGATAGATTCTTCGCTTGTGACAGCCACAATTTCATCGATCAATTTGGTATTCAAAACATCGGGAACAAAACCCGCGCCGATGCCCTGGATTTTATGCTTGCCGGGAGCGCCACCGGCGAGAACCGGCGATTCTTTCGGCTCAACCGCGATCGCTTTAAAAGACGGCTTGCGCGACTTAATTACTTCAGAAACGCCGGTAATAGTTCCGCCTGTTCCGACGCCGGAAATGAGAATATCCACTTTGCCGTCGGTGTCTTTCCAGATTTCTTCGGCGGTCGTTTTGCGGTGAATTTCAGGATTCGCCGGATTTTTAAACTGCTGCGGGATAAAACCATTCTTCGTTTCTTTGAGAAGCTGTTCCGCTTTCGAAATCGCGCCTTTCATGCCTTCAGCGCCGGGAGTCAAAACCAAATCCGCGCCCAAAAGCTTTAAAAGTAAACGCCGTTCGACACTCATTGTTTCGGGCATGGTCAAAATAAGCTTATAACCTTTCGCGGCGCAAACAAACGCAAGCGCAATGCCGGTATTCCCGCTGGTGGGCTCGATAATAACGGAATCTTTATTGATCAATCCTTTCTTTTCCGCGTCTTCGATCATATTCGCGCCGATACGGTCTTTCACGCTGGCCATCGGGTTAAAAAACTCGAGCTTTAAAACCACATCCGCGGGAAGACCTTTTGTGATGCGTTTCAGCCGCACAAGCGGAGTATTGCCGATCGTATCCACAATGCTGTCATAAATTTTCATAAAACTTCCTTCGTTTCAAAATAAGTTCTGTAATATTTTTGCTCCGAGCCTCGGGCTCGACCGCATCACGCGTGTGCGGTAGCTGTATTGTATCAAACCAAAAGGGCCTTGGGCAAAGATAGAGAACTGCGGTTGAGTGAAGCTGAAAATATGACAGTGTTGTGCGGTTGGGCGTAGCCCAGAGCAAAAAAAACCGGTTGTGCGCTTTGTGCACAGAGGTGAAAAGACTCAGTGCCCGGATTCAGTTCCGGGGGCCTGTCCATCGGGCTTGATTTCATTCACGATAAATGATTTTTGGCCGAAAATGCGGTCATTCGCAAAGATACGAAATTCATACTCGCCCGCACGCGGAAAGCGCAGACCTCGCAGATTAAAAACAAGCTCATGCGTGATCAAAGGATTAAGAATTTGAATCGCGTCAGGCATTTCGCTTTTACCCGTAATGGTATCGGTTTTGAGGTCAACCAGTTCAAGCCGGAAGCGGTACACCCCCTGCGCGTCGGTTAATTTGATGTAAACCGAAAGTTGAAAATGAGTGCAGGGAAATTGAACCGCGCCGATGTTTTCAAAAACGCCGATCAGGCTTTTTTTATTGGTGCCGCGTTCCGTGATCACATAATCACAAATCAGCATGGCATTGGCTTTGGGAACAGCAATCATTGACATGCGAGAATTATATAGCGTAGAGCGTTGAGCGTATAGCTTTCAGATCAATGAAAAAATAATTCGTTTGGTCTATCAGCGAAAAACTCGCAAACTGGGTTCTTAATCCGAAAAAACCTTCGCTGTGGGGAGTGTGGCAATAAAATGAGAAGCAAGGTGCCCAAATAAGTCAGTAGCGGTCTTAAATATTGAAATCGACAACAAAAAGGCATCAAGCTCAGCATACGAAGCTTCCTAGCATACGTTTTTCTTGCTCGGCCGAGCAGAGCAAGAAAAAGATATAGTAGGAAACTACTTTGCAATCCTTGAGACCATAATAATAGCTTGAGCGACATTGACTTTCGAAGAAGTTAGTATGGACACTTTGTTTCTCCGCTTCAAGCCCAACATCCCCCACACTGCGAAAATTACACCAATAAAGAATCAACCAAGCCGAGTTCTGCGCCGCAAGGACGCAGTTGTTTGAGGCGTGGTTGATTCTTTTTTGGTGCTTAACTAAGCATTAGAATTTTAAAAGGCCGGGCGCACGCATCACATGCACCAAAGAAAAAACGTTGAACAGAGCCCATTTCACTCACGGCAACTAATGTAAAGAAACTTAAAAGCGTTTCGAGCATTATTTTTTCATGGCTTTTTTGAAAGCGGCGGGCAGGTGCTCCAAAATATCCCGCGCGATCAAACTTGTTTGGCCGGTTTTTTTGGCGGCAATATCTCCCGCCAAACCATGCACATAGACAGCAAAACAAATGGTTTCAAAAATATCTTTTTGAAGCCCGAGGAGTGCGGCTAAAATTCCCGTCAACACGTCCCCACTGCCCGCGGTTGCCATACCAGGATTGCCTGTTGTATTCACAAAAGTTTTGCCGCCAGGTGCCGCAACAACCGTGCGACTGCCTTTTAAAATAATAAATACGCCATATTGTTCTGCCATTTCCCGCGTCGCTTTTTTTCGCTCGCCCGCGGTTTTTCCGGGATCAAACCCAAAAATCCTTTTAAATTCTCCGTCATGGGGAGTCAAAATAAGCGGCGCTTCCGATTCAAGCAGAAATTGCGGCTTAGCTTCAAGAGCGTTTAAACCATCCGCGTCAATCACCGCCGGAACAGGCGTTTTGACAATTATTTTGCGAATGAGTTTGGCTGTGGATGTGTCGCGTGAAAGGCCCGGACCAATCGCCAGCACGTCTTGCTTTTGAAGAAGACCTGAGAGTTTTTTAAAAGCTTTAAAGTGAATTGAGCCGGACGCAGTCGAAGAAAAGGGCTGAACCATGACTTCCGGGTCGCGCCGCGCGACAATGGGGTAAATTGAATCAGGAACGGCGAGAGTTACAAGCCCCGCGCCGGAACGCAAAGCGGCTAGGGCAGACAAACTCGCGGCGCCGCTCATGCCGCGGCTGCCGGCAACAATCAAAATCCGGCCATAATCGCCTTTATGGGAATTTTTTTTACGTTTTAAAAAGTAAGCGGAGGGCTTCACTTCGCGGCGCGGCAGATTTTTTTCATTCGCATCACTGCCTTTTCAATACCAACAAAAACAGAACGGCAGACAATCGCGTAACCGATATTCACTTCTTCAAGTTCGGTGATTTTTAAAAGTTCCGCCGTGTTTTCATAATCCAAACCATGGCCGGCGTGAACACGCAACCCTGATTTTTTAGCCAGCCTGCAGGCCTTTTGAATCCGTTTCCATTCTTTTTTCCGCGCGGAACCTTTAGCGTTCGCGTAAGAACCGGTATGAATTTCAATCGCTGGCGCCCCCAGCGCCGCGGCCTGTTCGATTTGCCGCAAATCCGGGTCGATGAACAAGCTCACTTCACAGCCCGCATTATCTAAAATCAAAATAGTTTGGCGCAATTCAGCAACCCGTTTAAAAAGGTCCAGCCCGCCTTCGGTTGTCAATTCTTGGCGTTTTTCAGGGACCAAACAAATTTTCTTGGGTCTGATTTTAAGCGCGAATTCAAGAATGGTTGAGTTCAAAGCCATTTCCAAATTGACCGGTACCCGAAGTTCCCGCGACAAATCAATCACATCCTGATCTTGGATATGGCGCCGGTCTTCGCGCAGATGAATGGTGATGCTGTCAGCTCCGCCGCACACGCAGGCTTTAGCCGCGGCGACCAGGTCAGGAATTCCTTCTTTGCGGGCTTCGCGCAGCGTCGCCACATGATCGATGTTGACGCCCAAATAAACTTTTCGTTTTGATTTCGAACGCTTGCGTGAGAAATCCATTGTCACTGTTCGCGGCGAATGACAACATTCACCTGGATGCGTTTATCATCTTTCAATGTAATTCCCGGCGGAAATACCCAGGAAACATCGGCGACATGTTCGCCGTAATCGAGGCCGCTTAAATCAGCATAAGCACGCATTTTTTCCGGCACGAGGTTTTGCAAAACGCGCCGTGGGCCTTGAATCGTCACTGAAACTTTTTGGGGGTGAAGCTCCGCGATTCCAAGCGCTCCGGAGGGGCGGATCATTTTAACCG
>JAYSWD010000104.1:0-14880 GCA_043718225.1 Candidatus Omnitrophota bacterium | reverse complement strand
TCTGAGGTTGTTGTTCGTTCTGAATTACGTGATTTAAGTAATAACTTGGCAGATGTGGTTTCTCGGGTTCAGAAGCTCGCAACAAGGGATCCTGATTTAGTAGCGTTTATGCCAGAAGAGGTTAGAGCACCGATTGTTGTTAATCCGGGAGACGCAGGTCATGACGCTATATTCCGAAGTGAGCAGCGTGCTGCTTTCGTAGATCGGGCTGCCGCTCAAAACCCAAGCGCAATCAGTGCCGGCTACAACCAATATGCCGGACGTTCGGTCTTGAACGGAGCATTTGTTAAAAATTGGACTGAAGAAGACTTTGAAAACGCTGAAATTGCATTGCTGCACGAATCAACACATGACGCGCAAGACGGACAGACTTTAGATCAGATCATGCTGCGCAATCCCGGATTTGAAGCGCTTATCAAGCGCCCTGAATTTAGCGCCGATGCGTTGAATATCATGAAAGAAATTGAAGCTTATAAAGTGACTATGCTCGCGATGCAAAAAGTAAATCCTGTTCGTTTTGCGAAGCAGATTGATTTTATTGATCAGTTACTTGCTTCATTGCAAAGAGAAATGAATGTTGATGCTCTCATGGCTACAGTTGAGATGATCCTTGGTGCTGAATCTATGGCAGATGGTGTCTTAACCCGCGATGCGCTTGCGCGCCTGAACAGCAAAGTGGTTGTTTATGCGAAAACAGAAGTTTTGGCCGCGGCCTATCGAGCTGCAGGCTATGAGAAGATTATAGTGGGTGAACAAAATATCCTTAAGCATATTGGTCAAATTGAAAAAGCAGGTGGTCTGGAACATACGGCAATTGGAACGGTTGGCTTTGAGGCTTCGGAGCTGCAAGACCTCCTCTCAATTGTTGCTGATAAGTTGACGGTCATTCGTTTGGACGCAAATTTGGTATCAGAAAAAGATCATGCCGGGTTTGAGTTGACTCTACGATTTGCAGCGTGGTTTGGCAGAGCTTTATTCCGGAAGGAATTTTGGAAGGGCGAAGATCGCGACCAAGGGGTTAACATATTGCCGTACAGTGCATTGTTAGAATCAGATCTGCGAATTCTCCTCAACGAAATGCTCGCCACCCAAAAAGTCAAAACCGCCGCATAATTCAGCTTCTATTGCACCCTAAATGAACAGGGAAGAAATAACGTGTGTTCTGCCCACCAAAGTACTCATCTAACAGTGTGAAAGAAAGAAGTTGATTGTCGGGTCAAACCGAACTCTTAACTCGATGTGCGGTAGCATCCAATAAAACAACAGGTGAAGGTACGGTTTTGTTCGCAAGTCTATGGCGGTTTCACGTGCAATTATTCAGGTCGAAACTTAGATGGTTTGCGTATCGGAACGATGCTTTTTGAGCGTATGATTTAGTGTATTGGAAGATTGCTTCGCTGTAATAATACGTCCCATAATGTATCTTATGTAAACAAACCTATAGGGCGAGAAGCCTACTTAAGCAAAGCTTTTAAGGCGTCCTGAACGCGCCGGCCATCGGCCTTGCCCTTAACCAGAGGCATTAATTCTTTCATAACCTTGCCCATATCGGCAGCGCCCTGAGACCCTGTTTTAGCGATGATTTCTTGGCAAATAGCTCTGAGTTCGTCATCGGACATTTGTTTCGGTAAATAGGCTTCTAACACGGCCAATTCGGCCTTTTCCTTGGCCGCCAGTTCAGGACGGCCGCCTTTGTCGAAACTTTCAATGCTTTCACGGCGCTGCTTAGCCTGCTTTTGCATCACACCCAGCTCGTCATCATCGGCCAATTCATTTTTTGACTTTGCGATCGCGGCATTGTTAATCGCGGTTTTGGCCATCCGTAGAACGGTCAGCTTAATCTCATCCTTGGCGCGCATCGCCGATTTGATGTCTTCATTGATTAATATCAGTATTTTTCCCATAAAGTAATCCTCTCATTTTTGTAGTTTGCATTTGGTCGTTTGTCTCGTCTCTACCAATCTTTTTCAACGTACGGCGCCCCGGGGCTTTCTTTAGCGGGCTTCCTGAGAACATGAAAATTTTTCTCACCGTCTTCAAGCGAACTGAGTAGATATTCAGCGTCTTCTTTGGACATTTGGCCTTGAAGTGGTTTACCCGGACCAACACCCTTTTGATCGCCGCCTTTCTCACCGCCGGCGGCTGCTCCCCCTTGACCCTGGCCGGGATTTTGATTTGAAGGAGGCTTTTGCCCGCCTTGCTGGCTGCCCGGCTGGTCGCTTGGTTTTTGAGGCGACTGTTGTCCTTGTTCCTGCCCCTGACCCTTATCTTGACCCGGCTGGTTATTCTGAGGTTTTTGATTTTGTTCTTTTTGATCTCCGGGGTGGCTTTCTTGTTTGTCTTTACTGTCTTGTCCGCCCGATTTTGAATCCTGTTTCTGTTGGTCAGCGTCAGAATTATTACCTTGGTTTGGCTGATCGTTTTTTTCTGAACCTTTATTCTGGCTTTGATCATCCTGATCTTTGTTTTCGTTTTGTCCTTGTTGGTCGCCCTTATTTTTCTGATCTTGCGATTGGTTTTCTTTTTGTTCTTTTTCTTCCTGCCCGCCTGATTTTTGATTTTGGTCTTTATTGGGAGCGGACTGATCACCTTGCTGCTTGTCGTCCTGTTGGTTTTGTCCTTCGCCCTTATCTTTTTGATTAGGGTCCTGGTCTTTTCCGGACTTGCTTTGATTTTGACCTTGTCCGCCCTGGTCTTTATTTTGATCTTGCTGTCCCGATCCTTTTTGATCCTGGTTTTTGTCGCCCTGATCTTTATCCTGGCCTGATCCCCCACCGCCCTGATTTTTCTCGCCTTGCCCGCCCGAACTCTGGTTTTTATCCTGACTTGATCCTCCGCTCCCCTGATTCTTTTGGTCTTTTTGTTTATCCTGACCTTTATTTTTCTTTTGATCCGGGTTATTTTTTTTCCGGTCCTGATTTTCTTTTTCGAATTTGCTTTTTTTATCGAGAAGGAATTCAAGATTATATTTTGCGTCTTTATCTTGAGGGTTCAGCGCGATCGCTTTCTTATAGGCCTCAACCGCGCCCTCATAATCGCCGACGCGATAGAGCGCGTTCCCGTAATTATAGGCAGCCTTCGCCTGAAGCTCAGGGTCTTGCGAGCTTTTCTCAACCGCGTTCTTGAGATGCGCCGCGGATTCCTGATACTGGTCTATTTTGTAAAGCGAGGTCGCTAAGTTATATTCAACCGGCGGCGAATCCGGGCTTTTAACCTGTACCTCGCGGTATTTCTGAACCGCGGATTGGTATTTCTTTTCTTCATAATCCTGATTTCCTTGGGACACCTTTTCCTGTGGTGTAGAAATGAATCCCGAATGAAGCATTCCTATCAGGAGCAAGGCCGGAATCGGCATCATCCGGGGCGATTTTCCGCGGCGAACCAGCATTTCAAGCAGGAGGCAAAATAACCCCAAAATCAGAAAAATTTGATAATGGTCTTCTCTTTCACTAATTACGCGGTCCTCAATTTTTTTCACGCCGAGGGTCGCTAAATGCTTAAGTATCAGCTCGACTTCCCTCTCCCCCGGGGTAGCGGGCAGGTAAATTCCCCCTGTTTCAGCGGCAACGCGCGTCAGAAGCTCTTTATTTAGCTTGGTAATAACAATGTTTCCGGCGCGGTCTTTTTTAACAGAAGTTTGGGTTCCGCGCCCGTCCTTGAGCGGAATCGGGGCTCCTTCCGCGGTAGCGGTTCCGACCGTGTAAATCCGCACGTTTTTTTTCTTGGCTTCGTCAATCGCCGGATCAATTTGAGCCTCATGGTCTTCGCCGTCTGAGAAAACAATCAAAGCGCGATATTTTCCCTTTTCATCAGGAAAAGCGGCGATGGCTTTTTGGATGGCGAGGCCGAGTGAAGTTCCGGGGTCAGGCACATGCCCCACATCAACCCCGCTTAAAAAAATTAAAAAAGCGGAGTAATCCAAAGTAAGCGGAGTTTGCATGAAACTCGAGCCGGCAAAAGTGAGCATCCCGATCCGGTCACCCTTAAGCGCTTTAACGAATGACTCGATTTCAAATTTTGATTTTTGAACACGGCTTGGCTTGGTATCTTCGGCGAGCATACTGGTTGAAACATCCAGCATGAAAACGATATCGACGCCTTTGCGTTCAATCTTTTTCTTTTCCTCGCCCCATTGCGGCTGCGACAAAGCAATGACTGAGAAAACAAAAGCCCCTAAAAGCAGTGCGGCGCGAAAAGGCCATTCTCTTTGCTCGTAATGTGGAAGAAGCTTCTCTTGAATTTCGGTGGTCTTTAAAAAAGCTCTTACGCGTTTATTGGCAATCCAGCCGGACGCGACAAAACAAAATGCAAGCACGGGTGTCAGCCAAAGCAGATTAAGAAAGTAGGGCGCGTAAAATTGCACAGTGTTCATTTTGGCTCCGGGCTATGCCCAACCGCCATTTACCTTTTCTTGTTTTGATTTCATAAAATTTTAAGCAAAACGGTACATGACAAAGCGAGTTATGGTATTTTGAGTAATACGGTGCGCGATAAAGCCAGCTCTAGAAACAAAAGTAAAACAGCGGGAATCAGAATATATTTAAATAATTCATTGTAGCTTTTATAGAGATGGACTTTCATTTCCGTCTTTTCAAGCTTGTCGATTTTTGAGTAAATTTCACGCAGCGATTCCGCGTCGCGCGCGCGGAAAAATTTTCCGCCCGTAATGTCCGCAATTCGCTTGAGAACAAATTCATCCACATCCATTTGAACCTGAACATACCGCTTACCGAAAAGCGGGTCCATGACCGGAAAGTCCACCAAGCCGCCCTTCCCCGCGCAAATTGCGTAAACTTTGATTCCGAATGCTTTTGCCAATTCGGCCGCGGTGATCGGGTCAATATTGCCGGCGTTATTATCTCCGTCAGTCAGGAGAATAATAACTTTATTTTTCGCCGTACTGCTTTTAAGACGATTTACGGCAGCCGCAAGGCCCATGCCGATTGCGGTTCCGTCTTCGATCATGCCAATTTGGACATCGTCGACAAGTTGATTGAGAATTTTATAATCAAGTGTAAGCGGGCATTGCGCGTAAGCTTTTTTGGCAAAAATAACTAAACCTATTCGGTCACTTTGCCGGCCGTTAATAAAATTTTTAGCCTCCTCTTTAGCAACATAGAGGCGGTTTTCGGGTTTGAAATCCTCAGCGAGCATTGAGCCCGATATGTCTAGCGAAAGCACAATGTCAATGCCCTGGGTTTCATAATCCTTTTCTGACAGCGGCTGGACCGGTCGCGCGAGCGCAAGAATAAATAAACTCAGAATGATAAGTCTCAGGAAAGGCAGCATCCTAAAAAGCAAAAGCTTGAGGGATGTCACAGGCAGTTCGCGGTTTTCCAGGTTCGAAAAAGGCAGTAATATCTTTTGGCGGCGAATGGAAAGCCAGAAAATAACCGGCAAAAGAAGAAATAAAAGAAAAAATAAGGGGTCACGAAACTGCATGTTGCCCCGTTGCCGCCGTTGGTTGAGTGGAGAGTTCTATGACCAGCGCCTCCGCCTGCTTATTCAAAGTTAAAATATCAGCCGGAGAAGGAATCCAACGCGCGAACTTTGCGAAATCAGCGGCTTCCAATACCTCAACCAGATGTTTCTTGGACTCTTCAGTGATTTGAATGCGTTTAATGATGTTTGCGATTTCGGATGTTGTAGCCTCAGATGCCTGGATTCCAAATTGTTTTTCGAGGAAGATTTTTAAAATTTCAGAAAAACGAAGATAATAATGCTTTATTTTTCCGTCACGGATCCAGGTCGATTCGAATAATTCGTGCAGGTCCCGCAGCGCCTGATCGGCAGGCGAAAGCTTTTCGATAACGCGATCGCTCGTGTTTTCACGGTTCCGAAAGTAAAGTAAGTAAACGGCAAGCAATAGAGCGATAAGAAGCGGAACGCCGATCCAAAGCATATACTTTAAGATTTGGTACGGAAGTTTCACAACGCCCTTCACATCGCGTATATCCGCCTTTTGCTCGCCCTCCGCGACACTTTTAACAGAGATATATACCGGATTTGTTTTAATCGTTTGCGTTGGACCGTCTTTAATTCGATAAGTAATTTCAAGCGGCTCGATTAAAAAGTTGCCGAGCTGATAAGTGAGCAAATGGAATGTTTTTCCGATGATCTGAAATTGCCCTTCGCGGTCCTGCCATTCTTTTGTATCTTTTAATTCAAACCCAGGCATTTCCGGCTCACCGATGCCGCTTAAAATCTCAGCCTCTTTTTTATAGCGGACCGTAACTGTATACTTACTGAGCTCCCCCACCGTGACCAGTCCCTTCTCGGCCTCAGCATGGGCCGAAATTGATTCCGCGTTCGGCTTCTTTGGGAGGGTCTGAACCGGCTTGTCAGCAGCGTGAGCGGGCGGACTTCCGCCCGTAAATAGGGTGCCGCAAAGCAATGCGCATAAAAAAAGGCGTTTCATACCCTCCCCTCGCGGCGCTTAAAAAAGCGAATGAGCGGTTCGACATAAGATTCGCTGGCGGAAATCACGATTTTATCCATTCCCAGCCGTTTAAACAGGGCGTCTACTTGTTCGAGCCTGCTTAACTCAGACTGCTCAAAAGCTTTTCTGACACGTTTTGAAGAACTGTCGAGAAGGATTGATTTTTCGCTTTCATTATCGTAAAACTCGACGATTCCCGCTGAGGGCAAAGCGCTTTCAAGGGGATCTTTGATTTGAATGGCAATCACATCATGGCGCTGACTCAGCACCTTCAATCCTTTTTCATAATCGAGATCGATAAAATCGGAGATTAAAAAAATGACAGCGGTACGCGTTAAAATGCGCGAGAGAAATTCAACCGCGCTTTGAATCCGCGTTCCTTTTTTTTTAGCTTTATAACCCAGAATTTCGCGAACCACCCGCAAGACGTGGATTTTGCCCTTTTTAACAGGAACAAATTTTTCGACTTCGTTGGTAAAAATAAGAAGGCCGGTTTTATCATGATTTTTCACGGCGGAAAAAGAAAGTAGCGCGGTTATTTCAGCGGCAATTTCAGATTTGAGTTTGTTATGAGAGCCGAAATTCTGAGAGCCGGACATGTCAACGGCAAAAATTACAGTGAGTTCCCTCTCTTCGACGTACTTTTTAATAAAAGCCTTGTCGGATCTTGCTGTGACATTCCAGTCAATCGAGCGGATATCATCTCCCGGAATGTACTCTCTGACATCCGCAAACTCAATCCCCTGTCCTTTAAAAACAGACTGATATTCTCCACCGAATAAATCGTTAACGAGTTTATTGGTGTGAATCTCAATTTTGCGGACTTTTTTAAGTATCTCAGCCGTGTTCATTCTTTAGTAACTCTAAAGGTTGCGAGGGCGTGGCGATTGAGCCGAAGGCTGAGCCAAAACGTCACGGTACTTCAACCTGGTCAAAAATTTTACGGATAATATCCTCTGACTTAAGATTTTCCGCTTCAGCTTCGTAGGTAACGATAATGCGGTGGCGCAAAACATCCATGCCGATTTCTTTGACGTCATCAGGCGTCACATAGCCTCGGCCATTCATGAAGGCGTTTGCTTTCGCGACCAGAGTCAGCATGATGCTAGCGCGCGGCGAACCGCCGCACGAAATGAGCGGCTTGAGGTCTTTGAGGTTATATTCTTCGGGAAAGCGCGTCGCAAAAACTAGGTCAATGATGTATTCCTTAACCTTTTCATCGATATAGATTTCGTGAAGGAGTTTTCGAAGAAAAATAATTTTTTCGATATCAATCACGGGCGCGATTTGAATTTTTCGCCCTGAAGTCATGCGTTCTAAGATTTCTTTCTCTTCCTTTTTGCTGGGATAATTAACCATCAGCTTCATCATGAAACGGTCAACCTGAGCTTCGGGCAGCGGATAAGTTCCCTCTTGCTCCAGGGGATTTTGTGTCGCGAGAACCAAGAACGGCAGCGGCAGGGGGAAAGTCTCGCCGCCCACGGTAACTTGGCGTTCCTGCATGGCCTCGAGCAAAGCACTTTGGACTTTCGACGGCGCGCGGTTAATTTCATCGGCCAAAACAACATTCGCGAAAATCGGCCCGCGCTTCGTTGAAAAAGTGCCTTCCCGCGGATTAAAAATCATGGTTCCGATAATATCCGCCGGCAATAAGTCGGGCGTAAACTGAATGCGGGCAAAACTCGCTTTGATAGCTTCAGACAGTGTTTTAACTGTCATTGTTTTGGCGAGTCCCGGAACACCCTCAATCAGGACGTGTCCATCGGCCAGCAAAGCCATCAATAATCGGGAGACCATATAATCTTGCCCGACGATCGCGCGGCCGATTTCACGGCTAAGATCGCGTAGGACGGTGCTCGCGTCGCGAATTTTAGCGTTTACTTCCTGGATTGATACGTCTGAAAAGCCCATGCGGCCTCCTTAATTAAAATGACGAATTCATTGATCGGATTATTCACAAAAATATTTGCAATTGAATCTGGGTATTATAAGAGCTTTAAGGTTTGTTTTCACCTAGAAGATACTAATTAAAATGTGATAATGCGCGGGTCGAGCTTCGTCGAGGCCGGCTAAAAAGCACCGAGCCTGGGTTATTTCTTCAACATGTGAACATGAAAAAAGCCCCGTATTTCTACGGGGCTTTTGAGTTCAACGCTAAAAGAAATTAACTGCCCTTTTTCTTTTCTTCGTCTTCAACGACTTCGTATTCCGCGTTAACGGTGTCGTCTTTTTTAGCTTCCGTCTCAGGCTGAGCTTTTTTAGACGCTTCAGCGTAGATTTTCTGAGCGAATGACTGAGACGCGGTTGAGATCGCTTGCGTCGCTGCATCCAATTTGGATTTATCGTCGCTTTTAAGCGCCTCGCGGGCTTCTTTGATTGTGTCTTCTATCTTCTGCTTTTCTTCAGCGGTTGCCTTGTCGCCGTTTTCTTTCAGGCTCTTTTCAGTCGCATAAATTAAATTATCCAACTGATTCCGGGATGTGATGAGCTCATGCTTCTCTTTATCTTCGGTCGCATGCGCTTGCGCGTCTTTCACAAGCTTATCAATTTCATCTTTGGAAAGGCCTGATGACGATTCAATGCGGATTTTTTGCTCCTTGCCTGTTCCGAGATCTTTTGCGGATACATGCACGATGCCGTTCGCATCGATATCAAAGGTGACTTCAACCTGCGGAACGCCGCGCGGAGCCGGCGGAATCCCTTCAAGATTGAAAAGCCCAAGACTGCGGTTGTCATTCGACATTTCGCGTTCACCTTGGAGTACTTTGACAGTAACCGCGGTTTGATTATCCGCGGCCGTTGAAAATACTTCCGATTTCTTGGTCGGAATCGTCGTATTACGTTCAATCAGCTTGGTCATGATTCCGCCGAGAGTTTCAATTCCAAGCGAAAGCGGAGTGACATCAAGCAACAGAACGTCTTTAACGTCGCCTTGCAAAACGCCGCCCTGAATAGCTGCGCCAACCGCAACAACTTCATCCGGATTAACGCCCTGATGCGGTTCTTTTCCAAAAATATCTTTTACTTTCTGAACAACAGCGGGCATACGTGTCATTCCGCCGACAAGAATAACCTCATTAATGTCAGAAGCTTTAATGCCGGAGTCTTTTAGCGCTTTACGGCAAGGTTCCACAGTGCGTTCGATTAAACCTTGGCAAAGCTGCTCAAGCTTGGAACGGCTTAAAGTCAGCAAAAGATGCTTGGGACCTGAGGCGTCGGCCGTAACGAAAGGCAGATTGATTTCGGTTGATTGCGCGGTTGAAAGTTCGCACTTGGCTTTTTCAGCGGCTTCTTTTAAGCGTTGAATTGCCATTTTGTCTTTACCTAGGTCAATTCCGTCCGATTTTTTAAACTCTTCAACGAGCCATTGAATGATGATTTGATCAAAGTCATCGCCGCCGAGGTGCGTGTCACCATTCGTTGCTTTGACTTCAAAAACGCCTTCACCAATTTCGAGAATGGATACGTCGAATGTTCCGCCGCCCAAATCGTAAACGGCGATTTTTTCGTCTTTTTTCTTATCTAAACCATAAGCAAGCGCTGCGGCAGTGGGTTCGTTGATAATGCGCAAAACTTCAAGACCCGCGATTTGCCCCGCGTCTTTTGTGGCTTGGCGCTGTGAATCGTTGAAATAAGCGGGTACGGTAATGACAGCCTGTTTGATAGGCTCGCCCAAATAAGCTTCCGCGTCAGCCTTCATTTTCTGCAAAACCATGGCAGAGACTTCAGGCGGAGTAAATGCGGATTTGTTCTGAGTCGCTTGAGCCTGAGGAATTTGAATAACCGCTTCGCCGTGTTTCCCGGCGACTACTTTAAACGGAACCATTTTGCGGTCGGATTCTGTTTCTTCAAAGCGGCGGCCGATAAAGCGTTTAGCGCTGAATACTGTATTTTCCGAATTAGTTACGGCTTGGCGCTTTGCGGACTGGCCGACAATGCGTTCACCGGTCTTGGTAAAAGCAACGATCGAAGGCGTGGTGCGATTCCCTTCTTTATTGGGAATAACTTTAGTTTCCCCCGCCTCAATAATAGCCATACATGAGTTGGTTGTTCCTAAATCGATTCCTAAAATTTTAGCCATGTGATTTCTCCTTTAGATTATGAATACAATGACGCTGTAGCACTTATATCATTTCCTATGCCATTCATAAATATATAGCCACTTCTGTAACTGCTTTGATTCAAACGGGTTGCAACTTGAAAAAAATTACCAAATATTTCTATCGTGTAGCAGAGTGTGTCTTTTTGCGTCAGACTGTAGAGAATTGGCGGGTCTAGCGCTCAGCGATTTTGTACTCTTCGAGCTTCCGATAAAGCGTTCTGCGGGAAATTCCAAGTGCGTGAGCCGTCGATGATTTATTGCCATGCTGGGCGCGCAAAGTTTTTTCAATCAATTCTTTCTCTACGTCGCTTAATGAGCCCGTTTGATTGACCAATTCGTTTGCGATTTTCACATGCGGCGAGAAAGATTGAATGTCTTCTGGAACCAAGTCAGCGCTGAGCGGGCCTTCTGAGCAGAGAACGATCATGCGTTCAATGATGTTTTTCAATTCGCGAATATTTCCCGGCCAATTGTATGCCAGCAAAAGATCCAAGGCTTTTTTATCAATTCCCATTATTTTTTTTCCGTTCGCCTTGGAAAACTGACGGATAAAATTCTGAACCAAAGGCGGAATGTCTTCGATGCGTTCTCTTAGCGGCGGTACTTTGAGATAGATTACATTAATCCGGTAATAAAGATCTTCGCGAAAATTCCCTTTTTTAACTTCATCAAGCAGATGGCGATTTGTCGCGGCAAGCACGCGCACGTCAACCTGAAGCGTTTTTGTGCCGCCCACACGCTCGAATTCACCTTCTTGCAAGACGCGTAAAAGTTTGACCTGCGTGTCTTTTGAAATCTCCCCCATTTCATCCAGAAAAAGCGTGCCTTGATGCGCGCGTTCAAACCGCCCTTGCTTGCGTTCGGTTGCGCCCGTAAAAGAGCCTTTTTCATGTCCAAATAGTTCGCTGGTTAGAAGTGTGTCGGTGAGTGCGGCGCAATGCACGGGTATGAAAGGAGATTGAGCGCGCTGGCTCAGGCGATGAATGCGGTGCGCGATTAACTCTTTTCCTGTTCCGCTTTCACCTTCAATCAGGACGGTTGATTGAGATTTAGCAATTTTATCAACAGTCTTGAGCAGCTCCTTCATTTTAGGAGATTCCGCAACTAATTCGCCGTCATCAAACTTTTGAGCGAAGAGTTCTTTTTTTAACTCACGATTTTCTTCTTCCATTTGTTTGCTTGAAAACGCTTTTTTAACCAGAATTTCAAGTTCATCAAGATTGACCGGCTTCTGCAAATAATAAAAAGCGCCCTTTTTGATCGCTTTAACGGCGTCTTCGACGGTTCCGTAGGCGGTCAGTAATATGATTTTGGCCGACGGTTGAATTTGCAGTAACTTTTCCAAAAGCTGTGTTCCGTCCATACCCGGCATTTTCACATCCGAAAGAACAAGATCGGGCTTTTCGCTGCGGAAAAGATCGATGGCTTCAAGCGCATTCTTAGATGTCAGAACGTCATAATCATTTTCCAGGTAACGAGCGAGGCCTTTCAGTGAATTTTCATCATCATCCACAAGCAGGATCGTTTGAAAATTAGACATGGCCGGGCCCTTTCTGATTCATGGAATAGTCAATTTGAAGATTCGTCCGGCGCAAGGGCAATAAAATTTCAAAAGTCGTTCCCTTTGCGGCCTTGCTTTCGACCTGAATTTTACCGCCGTGGTCGGCAACCACATCGTAAACAAACAGCAGGCCAAGCCCGGAACCATGATCTTTCGTAGTGAAATAAGCTTCAAAAATACGCGGTAAATTTTCTTCCGCGATTCCTTTTCCGGTATCGCGGACAATAATCTGTACGGCTTTTCCCTGGACCCGCGCTTGAATCAAAAGCTTGCCGCCCTGGGCCATGGCGTCGATGGCGTTTTGGATTAAATTAACAAATACTGAACGAATTCGTTCCCCATCCAAAAGGAATTCGACTTTTTCGGGAAGGTCCAGGTCGAGCCGGATCTCATGTTCCTCAAACGAAGGGCGAAAAACCTTGGCGACATCATGAATAATCGAACACAAGTCCATGATTTGAAACCTCAAAGGTGGCCGACGCGTGGTTTTGAGAAAGCTGCGGACAATTTGATCGAGTCGGTGAATTTCATCGCGAATAATCTGCAGAGTTTCGCTCAGCTTTTCTTTTCCCGGAACGGTTAATTTCTGGATTTGCTTTTTTAAAAATTCCGAATGGAGAGAAATGGCGTTCAGCGGGTTGCCGATTTCATGCGCGAGCCCGCCGGCTAGACGGATAATCGATTCAAAGCGGTTGCGCGCCAAACGTTCGACTTCCGGAAGCATCGAATGAGTTAAATCCACCATGCGGATAAGATGTCGTTCGGGTTTTTTTAAAATACGGGGATGAATATGAATTTTTAAACTTCTTTCCGCGGGATTTAAAATCCGCAGGCTTTGGGAAATTTCAGATGTAAGCATAAGAAAATGAGTTTGGAAAAAAACACGCAAATCGGAATCATCTAAGTGGTTCCAAAAAGGCTTCGGCGTGTTGGAAGAAATGCCTAGGAGTTTTTCAGCGGCAGAATTTATAAATTCAATTGACCCGTCAGAGGCAGTTAGCAAAATACCTTCGTCCAGGGTTTCCAATACGCGCATCCAGCCTTCCTGGCTTTCGGATTCGGCGACCAGTTTCGAAAGCAGTGTTTCCTTGTCAACATGCGCAAGATTTTTTGAAAGCCGGCGGAAAAAGCCGTGCCTTTGCTTAGGAATTGACATGGCTGTTCATGCTGTGCGCGATTTGAATAAATTGTTGAAGTTTGGTGTGGTCCTTAATTCCCGGTGCGGCTTCAACTCCGCTCGCGACATCAACCGCGAAAGGGCGAATGGAATGTAATGCCTCGGCTAAATTCCCCAAATGCAGACCGCCAGCTAAAAAAAGCTTTTCATGCACATAGGGCTTGTCCTGAATTAGTTTCCAGTCAAAGGTTTGCCCCGTACCGCCCTTGGATGTTTTAGAAAAAGTATCGAATAAATAGGATGTCACGTCGTATTCGTCAATTCGAAGCAGACTGCGCGAATCCTGAATTCGAAAAGTCTTAATGACACGAAATCCCTTTTGCATAAAGTATCCGCAATAACGCGACGTTTCTTCGCCGTGAAATTGGAGCCAGCGAATTCCGGATTGGCCGGCGATTTCCTCGACTTCTTCCTTAGGCTGATTAAAAAAAACGCCGACGAATTGATTGAAACTCGGCGCCGAAGCAATAAGCTCATTCGCCTGCCGAAGAGTTACATGCCTTTTACTGCCGGGTACAAAAATCAAACCAAGGTAATCCGCGTTGAGCGCGATAGCCTTCTGGATATCGACCGAGTTGGTATTGCCGCAAATTTTAACTTTAGCCATGAGTTTTCTCAATCAAAGTGGCGGAATGCTTTCCTAAAAGCTGATGAAAAGTTTGCGCGATATCATTCGATTTCATAAAAGTTGTTCCGATCAAAAACGCGTGCGCGCCCAAACTCTTATAACCCAAAATTTCATCATGCGTTTTAAGCCCGCTTTCCACGACAATCACCTTCCTCGCGGGAATATGAGGGATCATGCGTTCCGCGTTTTTGGGATTAACCGCTAATGTCCGCAGATTACGGTTATTAATTCCGATGATTTCCGCTCCGGCAGCGAGGGCTTTATGCAGGTCTTCGTCCGAATGAACCTCAACAAGCGCGTCCATTCCAAGATCCTTGCCGATTTTTATAAATTCGCGCAATTCTTCTTCCGACAGCAAAGAAGAAATTAAGAGAAAAGCATCAGCCTCCAGGATCGCGGTTTCATAAATTTGATAACGTTCAAAGATAAAATCTTTCCGTAAAAGAGGAATCGAAGTGACCTGACGGACTGTTTTTAAATAGCTAGTCCGCCCCATAAAAAAATGCGATTCGGTAAGTATGGATAAAGCGCTAGCCCCGCTGATTTCATAGATTTCTCCCAGGCGCATCGGCTGAAAATCGTCCCGCAGCACACCCTCCGAAGGCGAGGCCTTTTTGAGTTCGGCAATGATATTGATTTTTTTTGTGTTTTGCAGGGCATGCTTGAAATTACGGCGAATATAGGTGGTTCGGGATTCAGCAATTTTTTGCAGACGGCTCAATGGAAGCCTTGTCTTCAGCTCTTCGAGGTCTTTTCTTTTTCGAGTTAGAATATCGTCCAAAATCATAATTTAGATAGTTTTACCATTTGGTTTAAAACATTCCAAGCTTTGCCGGAATGAAGCGCCTGCCGCGCCGCTGCCGCGCCATCGGCGACTGAACCGGCTTTATCCGCGATCCAAATTCCGCAAGCCGCGCTTAGAACAACACTGTCGAGAGCTGTTCCGGGTTTTCGAACTTTTAGAATTTCAATC
>JAYSWD010000103.1:0-4560 GCA_043718225.1 Candidatus Omnitrophota bacterium | reverse complement strand
GCGACAACATCGTCCGCGTTATTTCCGAAAGATGCGAAGCAGGCTGCAGCTCATTAACGAATGGGGCGGCTTCCCATTTTTCGCGAGTACCCGTTTTGACCGCAGAGCCGGCAAGCTCGGCCCATTGTTGCTTGGTTACATCCATTAATCCGTTTTTCACCAATTCTCTGACCGCAGGCAAAATATCTTCAGCTGATTTTGCGGTTTCCCGAACGACATTCATCTCATTTGCCCTCAAACGAAAATGCAAAGTCTTCAGCGTGGCAAGATCCACGGCGTTAATGTCAATCCAACCGGCCCCGCTCCAGTCCGGAACAACTACGACAGAAACCGCGACTTTCTGGCCGGACTCAGTACCGTATTGAATAAATGGATGGACCTCGTCATTGCCATCTTCTTGCCGAAATTCGGAGCGGAGGACGGCCGCAGCTACGGGCGTAAATTTATATTGAATGATTGCGGAGGCCAGCGCTTCGCTATCCCCCACAACCGCTGAAGGGGTAACGCCAATAACCGTGACAGTAAAAATACCTTTTGGAGTTCGCAATGCTACAGATCCACCGGTGGTTAATTTTGAACTGCGATTTTCCTGTCCGCTAATCCAAAGTTCTCCGCCGTCGAAACCCGGCGCAGTTAATCCCGCTGAATAATGTAAATCGCTGTTCGGTTTTATAATCAACGTAATTTGCGGACTGTTTAAATCATTCGCGATTGAAACAGTCCCAAGACCGGCGATGGGCACAAATTTATTTTCAGTAAGAACTTCACGTATTTCGGAGCGCTGCTTTCGAAGCCATTTTCCGACGGCGCCATCCATCTCTGCTTTCATTCTGTCAAGTGATTGAGCTCCTTTCCCCTCTCCCAAGACAGAGTCCATAAATCCGGACTCCGTATACCAGGCAGCAAACCCGCTTACATCGCCATCATTCGTTACCTCTAACCCCAACGACGCCGCAACGCGATAAATATATTTTTTCATTTCGCTGACTTTTCTCGAACGCGCAACACTCCTGTATCCTATTTGATCAAGGGGCGCGGTTACTCCGATTGATCCTTCAGGAACAGTCTTCGGTGCCATGGGCAGCTGTATGTCGGACGGCGGCCTAAGCACAGGGGCATCGGGCGCGGGTGGCACGCGATTGGGTTTACCGGGAGCTTGAGCCGCAGGCATGGCAAAAGGAATTTGGGTTCCCTGAATCACCGGGAAAGCACGAGAATATTCAGTTTCAATGAGCGTGGTAAATTTTCCTAACAGGCCGGCCGCTTTCAAAGCTCTTTCATTAATCGAACCAATTCCGCCCGCGGCAAAAACAATTTGAAACATGTTGCCGTCCCAAGTCACAATCGGCGCAATGCCTTTTTCAATCACAAAAGCGGAATCCGCAACACCGTTCGGGGTTTTGACTCCGGGCAACTCTAACATTACTTTATACCAAGCGCTCCCAACTCCCACGCCTCCCGCCATAAAAACCGGGCCGGCCGCGTACGGCACCACCACATGCTGCCGAGCCCCTCTTTCTTTCGCGATCGATGGAATTCCCAAGCCGGACAAATATTTATACTCTTCCCCCGGACGAGTAAACGGCTGATGCGCCGAAGCAAAAAGGCCCGGATAACCTTTGCCCGCGGATTCCCAAGTCACGATTTTTTGGCCGTTTACAAAAATTTGCTGCGCTGTCTTTGAAAGATAATAAGGCAGTTCCGCATTTGCCCACCATTCATGCTGCGAGCCTTGCCAGCGCCTAGAAGTCGTAATCAGTCCTTGGGGCGTTAAATATTCCACCGCTTTCAAGTTTTGGCGTTTCTTTTCCCAAATCAAATCCCGATCCGACTGAAGAATGTTTCCGTACAGAGTTAGAAAAATTGCCATGAGCTCCCCTTCATACGGATCGTCTAAATGATAATTGGGTTTGGCATTAAAATAGTTGCCCGGCGCCGGTTTCTTTTTAATATCGCGGATAGATGCTTCGGCACGAATCAAACCACGGCCTTCATAAAAAATGTCGGTGACATTTGCGGCCATGAGAATGAAATAAGAGCGATAGCGTTTCGCGAGAACCGTTTGTCCTTTTTCTTCAAGAACTTGCGCAGCGGCCAAAAGCGCCCAGGCAAGTTCGGCGTTATCAAGCCCCGGCACACGCGTCTGCCAATCCCATGTGGGTTTGAGGGGCGAGTCTAGACCGCCGCTGATCACAAACCAGGGAAGAAAACCGCCAAAGCCAGGATATTTTTGATTAAATTTTTCGTAACTTGCAATTTTTTTCTCAAGAATTTGGAGAGCAAGTTTTACGGCGTCAGCAGAGTTGGCAGACGCAATCGCGCGATATAGCTCGGGGTCTTTACCCTCAATAATAAGCGTAAGCAAGGCAACATGCAGAGCTTCTTTGGACGCTGCGCTCCAATCTCGCGGCCCGCCTTTAAGATTGCCGGTCGCAAAATCAAGTTCACGCCCGTCATACGTTAAGCCGGAACCGGGATCATAAGCGACACGATGAAATTTTCCGGCCAAGGAATAAACTTCATTCATGAAAATATCAGCCGCCTGCGCCAAAATGCTTTGTAAGCCCATTACTAAAATAAGCGTCACGCGGACTGCTGTTTTGAAGATGTTTGTTATTCTCAATTCCGAACGCGCGGTCCATTTGCCGACAGCACCTGTTAATTCTTCTCGCATGCGCGTTAACGACTGTGCGCCTTTGCCTCCCGGAGCAGCCGTATAATAAAGCGCAAATCCGCCTAAACCACCTTCATCTGTGATCCTAAGCCCCATCGAGGCGGCTACTTTTCGAATAAATTCTTTCACTTTCGAAACATCACCTGTTTTGGCAACTTTTTGATATTCCGTTTCAGAAATCGCTTGTTCCCCGGCCGGTGCGGCCAAAGGTTTTGGCCGGAAAGTATCCTGAGCAACCGACGGCAATGCCGCCATAAAGGCCGATGCTGTGATGGCGAGAGCGTATTTCCACGCGCGCGCTTCGGAGCGGAGGGGGATATTAATATTAACTTCGAGACGATTCCCTTCGTCAGCCAATTTGATTTCAAAACCATCTACTAAAATCTTTTCTGCGCTATCAAAAATTATTCTCACGCGGTCGGCAATCAATGCTTTCAATCCGGAAATAGCACCACCCTGGATCCCTTGAAGGTCTGTGCCGATATATCTGCTAGGGTTGCGGCCGCTGATATGTCTTCCATTAAGAATAAAGCGAATTGTATAACTCTTAGTTGTTGCAGCCGCTTCGATCAAACGACGCTCAATCTCTGCTGTCATCTCAGCTTCCGTGAATGGCCGCGCTTCGATGAGGACTTTCTGTTGAGGGAATATCTCAAGTTTTTCCACCCACTCAACTGCGGGCGTGTAACTTTGCTCAACGTGATGCTTGCTTTTAAAAGCTTGACTCTGCACAAGGCCGGTAAGAACTGAATGAAAGCTAGAATGCCAATCAGTCCTTAAGTCGCGACCGCTAGACACATCAAATTTTATTTCAAAAAATGTGCCGGCACGAGTTGTAACCTTAAATACAAGTTCAGTCGGAGTTCGATCTAATGAATTTGGCCGTGCCAAATGGTTCAACAAACCACCATTGTCATAAGGTTCGATAAAGTTAGCCAGCGTCAATGTGGGATTACTCTCAATGTCGCTGGGCTCTATAACCAGAATCATACGCGTTTCGGAGTGGGTGGTCCGCCCGGCCAGAAGCTTTTTGTCATCATTAAAATGGACAGTCTCAGGCGTCAGCGTTCCTTCAAGAATAGTTGCGCCGGACTGAGTAGAACCAGGAAAAACCTTAAAATCCTTTTGGCCGGGCTCATGATTAGGCTTTGAGGGCTCTTGAATAAGAATCGCAACTTCCCTTTTTTCTATGGTTGCTTTACTCACTCCCGTTTTAATGTCACCTTGAGCCTCAATTTCTCCAAGTAGATATTCTTCAATGCCGGTAGTAAATAGCGCTGCATCGAGGCCGGCTGCTTCCAGAGCCTTTCTATTTTCACGTGTAACCGCAAACCGCACTTCGGAGCGCTGAAATAATCCATTTAAGGCGGATTCGATGAGACCCGCCGCTTCGGCATCTTGGAGAGGAATCTCTTTTCCTCCGATGGAAACAACATTAAGCCCCGATCCAAACAAAGGAGCCACAGCTGAAACAGGATTACCATTCAAATAAGCCATGAAACTGAGCAATTTCCCTAGAACAATAGTTTCATCAAGATCTTCTCCGGTAAGATTGAATTCGAACTTAGCAATATGAAGAGCAAAACTGACGACTATATCGGATTTTTTTTTCTTCCCGAACGGCGCCACAACAAACTTATCGATAACGATTCCACGGCCTCCTGCGCTTACCGCTTCAATCACTGCACCTTGAAAGGATTTTTCGGATCCCATCGTCTGGACAAAACCATTCTTACCATCCAAATCAAACGCGTAACGATATTGGCCATTTACAGTCAGAATCCTCATAACGCCAAACTCAGCAGTTGAGGCCACAACATTTGCTCCCATTAACGTTAGCAATTCCGCCAGTTTTGAAAGGCTAATCCCCTGATCGTTAGGGACAC
>JAYSWD010000102.1:0-4613 GCA_043718225.1 Candidatus Omnitrophota bacterium | reverse complement strand
ATTAATCGAAAACAAGTCTTTGGTCTATAGTCTTTAGTCTGCAGTCTTCTCGAAAAGCGTATCGGGCTTAATGATCGCGCCTTCCTGATCGCCCTGCACAAAACCGGTTACTAAATCCCAAGCTCCCGCAGTAAAGCGCATGACAGTCCGGATAAGCCCATCGGTTAAGCCCGCGACATGACGAACGCCGGGAAGCCCTTTGTCCTCATTATGGTATTTCATGACCGTAATTGGAATTTCTAAAGGGCAAGAAACAATATTCGTTAAACCACGCCCCCAGTCATGCGCTAAATTTTTGAAATACCCGGGCTGAGTGCGTGTATTGGTGCCAAACCGCGTGTCATAATCCGTTTCGAGCGCCAGTGCCGTAAATTGAGAACAAATGAGTCCGATAAAAAATAGAACTGCAACTTTTTTCATGTTTTTCTCTCCTCTTTTTTTGACCAGGAATTGTATCAATCTTTGCTCAAAGCGACTACACCTAGATGAATCAAATAACTAAAAACATTTTCTTTATACAAATCGGAATTCCCCATTAAAGTTTTAAAGGGGTCCGTCGAAACCTGTTATTACCTCGGAACTTCGCAACTTGAGTGGCCGGGGCAATTTCAACACAGCCAAATCCTCACATGTTGTTTAGGTGACTTGGCACAGTGCTGAGTATTATTTTCAAATTGCATTGTGCAATTTGAGTTTTGACGTAGCACTAGAAGGAGCGAATGTGAAAGCGAATTACCAGTGTCAATCATGCAGCTACTCGGGGGATGAAGCCCACTTTGACACCAAAATTCTGTCCATCATGTACCGCCCCAAGCATGACAACGTTCAGGCTTTCAAACAAATCAAATGCCCTCAATGCCATAATCTCGTCACAATCATCTTCGAGACACTCGACGGTAGCATCGCCAAGTAAGCCACAAACTAGATCCCGGATCAAGTCCGGGATGACTGCTTCGCGTTAGACCGACGAATAAAATTTCCACCAACTCAAAGTTTGATTTTTTCCACATCAAACTTTTTCTTAAGATTTTCTAGAACTTTGTAATCTGTCTGATCGATTGAGAGCGGTGTCAGGGCGGCCCAGCCTTCGCGCATCGCCTCTTCATCGCTTGTTCCGTCCGTTGAAAGCAAATGAATGCCGCCCGCGAGTTGGTAATGGCGTGTTTTGCTTTCTTTCTCGAGCTGGGTCGGCTCAAAATGCAAAAACTCTTCAACAAAACGCGAATGCGCTTGTTTAGCCAATTTAAAGCCTTTGATTTCTTTCAACGCCAGCGGCGGAACGGAAACATTCAAAAGCAGCGGAGAAGAATCTTCCCTTTTACCAAAATAATTCAGTAACTTTGATGTTAATTCCGTGGCGGGCCCAAAATCTTCAAATGTCTTACTGCAGAGTGATACCGCGAGCGATGGGATACCGTTAATTGCCCCTTCGCGTGCCGCCGCAACCGTTCCCGAATAATAAAGGCTGATTCCAGTGTTGGCGC
The DNA here is from genome assembly GCA_043718225.1 of Candidatus Omnitrophota bacterium. Lineage (GTDB taxonomy): Bacteria > Omnitrophota > Omnitrophia > Omnitrophales > Aquincolibacteriaceae > Multiplicimicrobium. Next base: position 3,129 of record JAYSWD010000102.1, on the reverse strand, counting down.
CGCGATTCACTCCGGAAACAATCCAATCGGGTTTAAATCCCGATTCCGAAACGGCCCACTTCACGCAATCCGCCGGAGTGCCTTCAACTTCATACACCGCCAGGTTCTTTTCGATTTTTTCCTCATGCACCAGAATTTTTTCATGAATCGTAACCGAATGGCTTTGCGCTGAACGTTCGCAATGCGGCCCGGCAACGAGGATTTCATGGTCGCGGGACAGCCGCTCAACAAGCCGGGTCAGTCCAGGCGCAAAAAGCCCGTCATCGTTCGTAATTACTATTTTCACGCTAATTCTCCGAAATGAATGAGGCGAATCTTATGTCGCTCCAGAATCTTTTTCAAGTGCGGTGAAGAAAAAAGCGCGTGTTCTTTTTCGCGTGTTACGGTCATTGATGTTAAACTCTGCAATTCTTCATCCCAGATTCCGGGATGGCACATAATCTCGGCTTTACCCGGTAAAAGTTCACTTAAGCACTTTTCCAGTTTTTCGACTGTCCAAAAAACATGCGCACCCAAATCTCCGAGTAAGACATTGGTTGTTTTAATATCCGAATAATTGAGCATCGCCTCACGGACCGGGCTGAGCTGAGGGGTCCCCTTCATCAACCGGGACCGCCGCACCGGAAGTTTTTGCTCGCGCGCAATCTGCAAAAGAACCTGCAAAAACACAGGGTCATCATGCATTTGATGATGCGTGTCAAGATGCGTAGGGGGCCGCCCAAAGTGCTTTTCAAAAAGTTTGATTTGTTTTTTATACTCGCGGAGAAGGTCTGCCGGTTTGGGAGGAAATTTTAAATAATCGTCTTTCTTTTTAAACATACGCCGCTCATCGATAAGTGAAAGGATATCTCCCGCGCTTGACAACGGCTTGCCTGATGTCACATTTAAATGAATACCCACACCCAATCCGCTCTTCGCGACCCGCGAAACCATCTCCGAGTTCGTAGGACGGTTCACCATCCAAGTGGTGCTGCTGACAATGCCTTTTTCACGGCATTCGAGAATGCCGCGCGTCACACCATCCGTTAAATTGCAGTCATCCGCGTTGACGATCAATTCACGCAGCATGTGTTTCCGCTTCCGCCAAAGCGACCCAGGCAATCGCAAGCTCGCGTTCATGCGCGAGCGAAAGCAGGATTTTCTGGTTTTTTTTGATTCCCGCTCTTTGTTTCAAATCAGAAGACAGCTTCACAAAGGGCTGCCCAGTATCTGTTTTTTCGATTTTAATTTGGAGCATCCACTGCTTCCATTGCCCGGAGGGAATTCTAAAAAGACTCAGGCAGGCTTTTTTTGCGGCAATACGGGCGGCCGCGGGTTCGGCAAAATGACGTTTTGATTCGCAATATTTGATTTCAGAAATAGTTAAAAACCGGAAAAGATAATTTGGGTGGGCTTCGACCATTTTTTTAACGGTGGAAACAGAAACCTGTTTTATTTTGTGGCATAAAAGCACGGCCTGATTTAATAACGCAGATAGTCGCGTGCCAGCCAATAAACCAATCCCGCGGCGATCAAAAGGCCGATGATATAGAAATTATTAAATTTCCAGAAATCGCGCAGCCTTCCCCAAACTGTATTCTGCTTTACGGCAGGTTCACGGTTGGCAAAAGCTGTTTCTTTGAGGTGCAGGACATCTTCTTTCCGGAAACGCAAATACTGGCCGCTGATTTTATAAGCCTGGAGTTTTCCGTTCTTAACAAAGGCATCAAGGTCTTCGGAGCTAACACGCAAAAACTGGCGGGTTTCTTCAGGAGATAACAAATTATTCATTAAATTCTAAATCCTAATATCTAAATCCTAAACAAACCCAAAATCCCAAGTTTCGAATCTCACACTCTTTTTGAATCTGGAGTTTGATAATTTGAATTTATTTAGAATTTAGGATTTAGTGCTTAGAATTTTATTTATTATGCTTTTTGCTTTTGAAGCCAACCGTCTACAGCCGTTTTTGAAAAGATCGCGTTGCCGTTTTCGCGGCGCACGGGAATTTGATTATTTTTAACGAGGTCTTCTACCACGCGCGCTTCAAGATCAAGATACTGCGCCACGTCACGTAACGTTAAAAAAACATCCTGGCTTGAAGATGTAGTTGCCGACGCTTTCATCGTCACATGACCTTCGATCACAGCGCCTTCACCGACTGACAGGCGTGGGGTAATAATATCTCCTTCAATCGAAGCGGGAGATACGATTGAAAGGCTTTGTACAGCGATAATATTTCCGACAACTTTTCCGGCAATCACAATATTGTCGCCGTTTATACTCGCGCGCACTTTGGCGTTTTCACCGATTGTGAGAGTGCCCTTCGTGTCCAACTTGCCTTCGAAAGTGCCGTTGATCCGCAAATTAACAGGATCTTTAAAAGCGATCGTACCCTGCATGCTTGCGTCGACATCAAGAATCTTTTCTTCGGTTTTTTTGGCCATGGACTTTCTCCCCTGCTTTAATAAAAACGGTGATTGAATCCTTTTAAGGACAACGGATTATACTCAGAACGGGAGGCCAGCGACAAGAAATGCTTGAATCTTTTTACCAGTATCGTTATCCTTTTGCCCATGATTGAAACCCTTAAAGAGTTTTTCTCGCAACTTCATCACCTTCCCGAGCTCATCCGCTGGGGCGGATATACCGTCCTTTTTGTGATTGTTTTCGCGGAAACCGGCCTTTTGGCGGGTTTTTTTCTTCCGGGTGACTCTTTACTTGTCACCGCCGGCCTGGTTTGTGCCTTGGACGGGCAGATGAAAATTGAAATCCTGCTGGCGCTTCTATCCGCCGCCGCCATTTTGGGCGACAGCACCGGCTATGCGATCGGAAAATATTTGGGACCCAGGCTCTTTAACAAACAGGATTCCTTTTTTTTCCGCAAAAGCCACCTTGAAAAGACTCGTGCTTTCTACGAAAAGCACGGCGCCAAAACAATTATTCTCGCCCGTTTTGTTCCGATTATCCGTACCTTCGCACCGACTGTCGCGGGAGTGGGCGGAATGAGCTACAGCAAGTTTTTAACATACAACATTGTGGGCGGAATTTTGTGGGTTTTCAGCATGGTTTTAACGGGCTATTTTCTCGCGCGCAGCATTCCGGGCATTGAAAAGAAAATTCATTACGTCATTTTGATCGTCATCTTTC
>JAYSWD010000101.1:0-15201 GCA_043718225.1 Candidatus Omnitrophota bacterium | reverse complement strand
GCGTCAAGAAATCGGTGGAGCCGCATCATTGAGATTAATATTACGAATCTTGCGGGTGTGCCGTCCATTATTTATGGTATTTTGGGCCTGGAGCTTTTTGTGCGTGCCGTAAAATTAAACCGCAGCGTCATGGCGGGGTCTTTAACTTTGGCGCTGCTCGTGCTTCCGACGATTATTATTTCAGCGCGGGAAGCGATTCGAACCGTGCCGAACTCTATTAAGGAAGCGGCGTATGCGTTGGGCGCCACTAAATGGCAGACGACTAAAGACCATGTCCTGCCGCTTGCGTTTCCGGGAATTTTAACGGGCGTGATTCTTGCTATTTCACGCGCGATCGGCGAAACTGCCCCCTTAATTATGTTGGGAGCTTTAACCTACGTCGCTTTTTTGCCGACGGGAATTATGTCGCCGTTTACTGTTTTGCCGATTCAAATTTTTAACTGGGTGTCGCGCCCGCAAAAAGGTTTTCTTGATTGCGCCGCGGCGGGAATTGTGATGCTTTTGTTCGTAACGCTGGCTTTGAACGCTTTGGCGATTATATTGCGTAATTATTTTCAACGGAAATTTTCAGTGAGATCTTTATGACAAGCTTGAATGATTCAAAAGATGACATGGTGTTACAGGTCAAAAATTTAAACGCGTGGTATGACAAGTTTCACGCTTTAAAAGATATCAGCATGGGAATTCGCAAAAATGTGGTGACGGCGATGATCGGACCTTCCGGCTGCGGCAAGTCGACGTTGATCCGTTGCTTTAACCGGATGAACGATTTCGTGTCCACGTTTCGTCAGACCGGAAGCATCTTGTTTGATGGGCAGGATTTAAGCGACCGCAGCATTGACCCCGTTGAAGTGCGCATTAAAATCGGCATGGTTTTTCAAAAGCAGAATCCTTTCCCTAAATCCATTTATGACAATGTCACTTACGGCCCGCGCATTATGGGCGTCAAACAAAAAAGCCGTTTGGACGCGGTAGTCGAAGAAAGTTTAAAAAAAGCCGCGTTATGGGATGAAGTCAAACACAAGCTTAAAACCAGCGCGCTTTCGCTTTCAGGCGGACAGCAACAGCGGCTTTGTATCGCGCGCGCGCTTGCCATGGAGCCCGAAGTGCTTTTGCTCGATGAACCTTGTTCCGCGCTTGATCCGATCGCCACGGCAAAAATCGAAGAATTAATCGTGGAGCTGAAAAAGAACTACACGATTTTAATTGTGACTCACAACATGCAGCAGGCCGCGCGCGTGAGTGATTACACCGCGTATCTTTATCTCGGAAGCCTGATCGAATATGATGAGACTTCCAAGATTTTTACGGCGCCGGATAAGAAAGAAACTGAAGACTACATCACCGGCCGCATGGGCTGATATGTTTGCGCCGCTCGATAAAGCTCGCGGCGCGTAGTCCCTGAAAAGACCTCATCTGCGGCGTATTCCGTATACGCCTCCTCGATTGCTCATTCGCGTCTGGCATCTGAAGTCTTTTGAACGAACCCCAGCAGAAAAATCAAAGCTCCCAGCATCCAAACTTTTTGGATGATTTTCGTGTTCAATATTTAAGAGTCGCTCTTGCATTTTCTGAAAAATCCCGGGAGTTGAGTCGGTTGTTGGAAGATCCTTCGACGCGCTCCCTGTTGGTCGCTTGCTCAGGATAAATTCGGCCGAACAAGTTACGTGCCATAACTTGTGGCCTCATTTATAATCCTCAAATGACTGATATTGAATCCGCACTGGTTCCAGCGCCCAGAAAAAATCCGTGGATCGCGTTTTTCCTGACGCTGCTTTTTCCGGGGCTAGGGCATCTTTATGCGGGTAACAGGTTTTCGGCGCTAGCTTATGCTTTAATGACCTGCGGGCTTGGGTTGAGTTATTTTTCGGCGCAATCCTTTTTGGCAAAGCTCGCCGTGCTTTTTATTATTCCTTTTGTTATGATTCCCGCTGCGCGTGATGCGGTCGCGATGGCGCAAGGCAAAAAGGCACCTGTGACGGGCGAAGAGTCCCGGATTTACGTTGTTTGGATGTTATGCTGTGTCGGGCCGTTTGCCGTTCCGCTTTTGTGGCAGAATAAAAAGTTCTCAGTTCCCGTCAAAATCGTATGGACTGTCATCGTTATTTCGATTGTTGTGATGTTTTTTTCAGTGATCGCGGTTTTAGGAAAAAGTTATGATCAGATTGCTCAAGCAGTCAATATGTAAGTGTAAGTTGCTCCGATTGTTTTGGATTGGGCTAAGCCTATTTATTTTGACTGCGAGCCCTACGGTGCGGGCCGCCGATATTAAATCGATTTGTTTTAAAGAAACATGTTTTCAGACCGAAATGGCCCGGGCACAGCTTGAAAAGCAGCATGGGCTTATGGGGCGTGCCCGGTTGATTGAGGGCACAGGTATGCTTTTTATTTATGACAAAGAATCGCGTCCCGTATTTTGGATGAAGAACATGCTTATACCGCTGGATTTTATCTGGGTGGATAAAGAAAATAAAATCATTGATGTCAGTCAAAATGTTCCCGTGTGCAAAAAAGAAAATTGTCCGACCATTTCAATTTCTGAACCGGTTCGATATGTTTTGGAAGTTCCCGCGGGGTCAGTAGAGAGATCAGGAATCAAAATCGGCGATTTGGCAACCCTCAAGTTAGGAGAAATACAGTGAAGACCAGCGACCAGCGATTAGCGAGCAAAGACTTTTTTTTAAAATCCACGCAGAAGCCATTTTTTTACTTCATAAGTCTTCTGTCTCTTGTCTCCTGTCTCTTGTCTCCTCCCGCATTTGCAGGCGATGATTGGCTGGAAGGCGCGAACGGCTACGCGCGCGGGGCTGAACAGGCAAAATTAGCCGGCAAACCAATTATCCTTTATTTTTATACGGAATGGTGCCCGTATTGCCGCAAATTTGAAAATAATACCTTGGCGAGTGCCGAAGTGGTGAAGGCTTTGTCGCGCTTTGTGCGCGTACGCATAAACCCGGAAAATGGTTCGCGTGAAAACAAACTCGCGGAACAATTCGGAGTTCAAGGGTATCCTTCAGTTTATTTTGAAAACCTCGCTTCCGGCCAAGGTGCGCAGAAAATGAGCAACATATTAAAAAGCGCAAAAGATTTTGCGAATGACGCAAACCAGTTCGCTGAGACTGTAAAAAAGGTTCCTGCCGCGGAAAAGCAGGCGGTCACGCCACTTGCCGTAGTTTCCGCTCTGCCGCAGGACGTCTCAAAACTTCAAGCGGTTACTTCCACGCATAAACTTTATCTTAAAAACGGAAAAACCCTCGAAGGAAATCTTGTCGCTGAAGACACCAAGGGCTTGATGCTTGCCACCACGGATTTAGGCGAAGTTTATTTTTCTCAATCTGAGATTCAAAAGATAGAAAAAATAAATTCATGAAATCTGTTCTTAGTATCGCGGGGTCGGATCCTTCCGGCGGCGCGGGAATCCAGGCCGATCTTAAAACTTTCCAACATTTCGGTGTTTATGGGATGGCCGCGGTCGCACTGATTACTGTTCAAAATACACTGGGCATCAAAGAAGTGCTCGTGATTCATCCCGATAAAATAAAAGCGCAGATTCTCGCCGTTCTTGAAGATATTCGCCCCGATGCGGTCAAGCTCGGTGCGCTCGGGCACGGACCCGCGGTTTTGGCCGTGGCAGAAGCACTGAGCGGATATGACGGCCCGGTTATAGCGGACCCCGTCATGCTTTCAAAAAACGGCGCGCCGCTGCTTATGAAAGAAGCGGTTGAAATTTATAAACAAAAAATTATTCCGCTTAGTTTTCTTCTTACACCCAACCTGGATGAAGCAGAAAAATTGTCCGGTGTTTCGGTTGAAACGCTTATCGGCATGAAGTCCGCCGCGGAAAAAATTTATGCGTTGGGAGCGAAGAATGTGCTCATCAAAGGCGGGCACCTGGAAGGGGATGAAGCCACCGATTTGCTTTTTGACGGAAAAAACTTCGAAGTGTTTAGCGCTGACAAAATCCCCACAAACCATACCCACGGCGTCGGTTGTACGCTTGCTTCCGCGATTGCCGCCCGGCTTGCTTTGGGCGATGTCATTTATCAGGCTGTCGATACGGCCAAGCAGTTTGTTTCAGCCGCGATTCAAGGTGCGCCGCAGTTAGGCAAGGGCAATGGTCCGATTTGGCATGGTGCGAAATAACCTGTGTGCTTCGTTTGTCTTTAGTCTTTAGTCTTCGGTCGGTAGTCTGTTATAATTCCCGCCATGTTTGAAAAAATTGCTTTGATCGCGTCGATTACATTGCCGCTTTGGAATATTCCGTTGATTGCACGCATGATCCAGCGTAAATCCTCCGACGACATCAGTCTTGCCTGGGCACTGGGTGTTTGGGGTTCGTTCGCGCTTATGGCTCCGCAAGGTTTCGTTTCCACAGACATTGTTTGGAAAACTTTCAGCATGATTAATTTTTTTGCGTTTTCAATTGTAGCCGGAGTGGTCGTTTTTTATCGAATTAAAAAGTCCAAGCCCACAAAAGATTCGATTAATTAAGGGCAAGCGATGCTTGTCATCCCCGCGAAGGCGGGGATTCAAAGCATCAAGAACTAGATTCCCGCCTTCGCGGGAATGACAAAAAAATGGAAACTTTGAGCATGTCGCTGAAAAATAAAAACATTCTTTGCTGTTTGGACTTGGAAGGCGTTCTAGTCCCCGAAATGTGGATCAGTGTCGCGAAAAAGATAAAAGTCAAAGAGCTTGAAATCACAACCCGTGAAGAGCCAGACTATGACAAGTTAATGAGGTTTCGTTTGGCAGTCCTGAAAAAAAACGAAATCAAACTTACGGATATTCAGCGCGTCATAGCAAAAATGCGGCCGCTTCCAGGCGCGAAAGCTTTTATTGATAAACTTCGCGCAAAATACCAAGTGATTATTCTTTCGGACACATTCGTTGAGTTTGTTCAGCCCTTAATGAAACAGCTCGGCTGGCCGACGATTTTTTGTCATACGCTTTCGGTTGATTCCAAAGGTTTTGTTTCCGCTTATCATTTGCGCCAAAGCGACCAAAAGCGCAAAGCTGTGAAGGCTCTGCAAAGTTTAAATTTCTATGTCCAAGCGGCGGGCGATTCTTACAATGATTTGACCATGCTCACTTCGGCTGATAAAGGGATTCTCTTTCGCACTACACCTCAAATAAAAAAAGCATACACCAAGCTTCCCGCTGTTGAAACCTACGCGCAGCTTCTCAAGCAGTTCAACGCTTAGACTGATATTGTCTGTCGTTTTAAGATTTTTCTAAGTATGTTGTTGAGCTCATAAAAAGAATAGGCATCGGCTCAAACAGCCAAAGCTTCGCTTGGAACTCGCCGATTCCCATTCTTTTTATGAGCTTTCTTCGCATAAGTGGGGTGGGGGCTTGGATCAGAGAAACAAGGCTTGAAATTAAAAGCGGTAGAGAGGCAACCCTAGCCTTTCCTACACTCGGCATCAAGGTCATCAAAGTAGTTTCCCACCATGTCTTTTTCCTTCTCGGAAAATCCGAAATGGAAAAATGAATCCAGCGAATCAAATTTCCTCTCTTGGTGCTACTTTGTAGGACCAAGGGAAGGTATAAAGGGAAACTAGTCTGTAGCGGTTGAGGCCTGAAGCAGCAAAGGTAATTAAAGCGCCTTCGAATGACTTAGATTTCTCAGCCTTGGTTCTCTGTTTATAGCCACACCACCCGAGCGCATTAAAAGCGAAAATTAAAGCATGGGATCGGCGAGTTCCGCAGGAGCGTAAGCGACGAGGACTGTCTGAGCCGAGCAAATGTTTTAATTTTTGATCAGCCTACTTGATCTTAAACTAAGAGTTAAGCAGTCGTGCAGCATCTTTAGCGTAGTAGGTGACAATGATGTCCGCTCCCGCGCGTTTAATCGCGAGCAAACTTTCCATCATGGAATTTTTTTCGTCAAGCCAGCCTTTTTGAGCAGCGGCTTTGATCATCGCGTATTCGCCGCTGACATGAAAAGCGGCGACAGGCACGGAAACGGCGGCCTTCACTTTTGAAATAATATCGAGATAAAGCAAAGCGGGTTTGACCATCACGATATCCGCGCCTTCTTTGGCATCGAGAAGGACTTCCCGCAAGGCTTCGCGGCTGTTGGCCGGATCCATCTGATAAGTTTTTTTATCGCCTTTTTTTGGGGCTGATTTCAGCGCGTCACGAAAAGGCCCGTAAAAAGCGGAAGCATATTTCGCGGAATAAGCCAGAATTCCGGTTTCCGTAAAACCGTGATGGTCTAAGGCTCCCCGAATCGCTTTGATGCGCCCGTCCATCATGTCGGAGGGCGCGACTAAATCGGCCCCCGCTTCCGCCTGAGAGGCCGCCATGGCGCAAAGAATGCCGACCGTCTCATCGTTCAGGATCTTGCCGTCTTTTACAAATCCATCATGCCCGTCGCTTGAATAAGGATCCATCGCCACATCGGTGATAACGGCGATTCCGGGGACCTTGCTTTTGATTTCGCGGATGGTGTTTTGCAAAAGCCCGTTGGGATTAACGGACTCGCTTGCGAACCGGTCTTTTAATTTTTCGGCAATCGCCGGAAAAAGCGCGATCGCGGGAATTCCCAACTTCGCGACTTCACGGACTTCTTTAATGATGAGATCAGTCGAAAAACGAAAACAGCCCGGCATCGAAGCGATCGGAACTTTTTTATTTTTCCCTTCACATACAAAAAGCGGAAGAATTAAATTTTCGGGCGTGAGCTTTGTTTCGCGGACCAATGAACGCAAAGCGGAGGATTTGCGCGTGCGCCGCAGCCGGATGGGCAAAAAACTATTGCCGGGCTTTGCGTTTGAAAAAAGATGCGGGCGTTTCATGGTCATTCGACCACTGGTCCGAAGCTAGCTTCGGCTTGTAAATTCGAACGGATTTGTTCGCAGAGTTCCGCAAGTTCTTCAGCGGTTGCGGTTTTGGCGTTCGCGAAAGCGAGTTCGTGCACGGAATTTAAAATCGGAATCAGGTGGATATGCGCGTGCGGCACTTCAAGTCCCGCAACCATGACACCTATTTTTTTGCACGGCACGGTTTTCTTGATCGCCACGGCTACTTTTTTGGCGAAGGGCATGATCCCCGCAAGCAGGCTTTCATCAAGGTCGAAAATATAGTCGATTTCTTTTTTAGGAATCACGAGGGTATGCCCGCGATTGACCGGACGAAGATCGAGAAATGCCAGATAATCGTTATTTTCCAAAATTTTATGGCAGGGGATTTCTCCGAGGAGAATCTTGCTGAATATCGTTGGCATAAGGTCCTTTGCATGGGCAGAGGGCTATAACAGCTCCTGCCGAAGTTAGGGGGCTATTGTATTGAGATCAAAGGCATTTTCAATGAATAAAAACCCGAATACGGGTGTCTAAGGTATGGATTCAATGATTTAGTTAGATTTTACTTGGGGTCGTTTGTTAGTTTTTAGGCCTCGTCCGATTTGTTCTTGAGACGAGACACAGCCCAGAGCATTGTCTTGAAATAACGAACTCGTTATTTCAATTTTAATGAAGCGCTAGTATAATTTGCAAATCTTGAGGCGGCCTTTTTTTACAGGAGTTCGATAATATGAAAATCCGCGCGTTTATCTGTATGCTTTTTATGAGCGCTTTGGTTTCTTCCGCGTACGCGGCTGAGTATGAACTAGATCCCGCGCACACGGGGGTGACTTTCAAGATTCGCCATTTGCTTTCCAATGTGAACGGAACCTTTGACAAGTTTGAAGGTAAATTTTCTTATAATCCCGATAAGCCCGAAGAATGGAAAGTCGACGCGAAAATTCAGGCGGACAGTATCAATACGCGCAATGAACAGCGTGACAACCATTTGAAGTCGGCTGAGTTTTTTGATGTTGCGCATTATCCCGAACTGACTTTCAAAAGCACGAAAGTCACGGATTATAAAAAGGGCCGCGCGAAATTGCATGGAATTTTAAATATGCATGGTGTTGAAAAAGAAATCGTGATGGACTTGGAAGTTCTCGGATTGGAAAAAGATCCTTGGGGCAATGAGCTGGCGGGTTTCAGCGCGACAACCACGATCAACCGTAAGGATTTTGGGTTGGTTTGGAATCAGCTGGCCGAATCCGGAAAACTCTTAGTCGGTGAAGAAGTCCAAATTACAATCGACGTGGAAGGCAAGACAGTTGCCTCCCAAGTTTCAGCGGAAATGGCGGCGTATGACGCTGCGGAAACAGTTGCGGATGAAGTCACAACAGAAAAAACAGCGTCTTAATTACAAACCCTATAAGGATATAAAATGAAAAAAGAAAATAAAAAATTTGTAGTCGCAGCGATTGCTGGTTTAATGGCGGTTGCGGGGTCTCTTTCCGTTCAGGCGGTTGCGCAGGCTGAAGACGTGCATTGCTACGGTGTGAATAAGTGCAAAGGCACAGGCGATTGTGGCGGAAAAGGTTCCAGCTGCGCCGGGACCAACTCCTGCAAGGGCCAGGGCTGGGTAACCATGGCGAAGGATACTTGCTTGAAGATGAACGGCGGATCGCTCGAAGCGAAGGCGTAATGAATAAACCGTTTTAAACGGGTTTCAAAGTAAGCAGATCACGCGAAGAGGGGAAGGTAACTTCCCCTCTTTTTTATTTCACTTCAAATATAATTCAAAAGCTAAAATAACGATATGTTGATTGAACCACGCAATAATTTGGGTCACGGCATTGGCCTGCGCGCCGAACATTTCCAGGAAATTCTTGAATCTAAACCCAAAGTGGATTGGTTTGAGGCGATCTCTGAAAACTTTATGGATACCGACGGACGGCCGCTCCGAATTTTAGAAAAAATTCGCGCGGATTATCCGATCGGACTGCATGGCACATCTTTATCAATCGGTTCGGCGGATGGCCTGAATGCGATTTATTTAGAAAAGCTTAAAAAGCTGGCCGAACGTATCCAGCCCGCGATTGTTTCGGATCATTTATGCTGGTCGGACCATGGCGGTAAGCGCCTTTTTGATTTACTGCCGCTGCCTTTTACCGAAGAGTCGCTTCAATTAGTCGTGCAACATGTCGATCAGCTGCAAAGCTTCTTGGACCGCCGCATTTTGCTTGAAAATGTATCCGCCTATGTTTCGTTTAAACATTCCGAAATGACGGAATGGGATTTTCTCAATCAGGTTGCGCGGAAAAGCGGCTGCGGCATTTTGCTCGACGTGAATAATATTTACGTAAACAGTTTTAATCATGGCTTTGACGCACTTGAATACTTGAACGGTATTTCTCCCGAACTTGTTTTTCAATATCATATTTCCGGCCACTCAAACAAAGGCAAATTTCTTTTTGATACCCATATCGGCGAAGTGATTGATCCGGTTTGGCAGTTATATGCGACCGCCGTCGGGCGGTTCGGTGACATTTCATCGTTGATTGAGTGGGATACGGATATTCGCGCTTTGAATGAACTTTTAGAACTTAACGACAAGAGCCGCGAAATTGCCAGCCAAATTGAGCCACGAGCCACGAGCCATGAGCCACGAAAAGAAAAAAGTGGGGCATGGTCAGCAGGGCCTGGTCCGCGTTTGAATGAAGTTCAATCTATGTTTACCGATGAAATGCTGCGTAAAAATAAAACGAAGCTCGCGGATTTGCTTCAGCCGCAATCGGGAGACCCCGGAATCGAACGCCTGGAAGTTTACGCGGAGGGTTATCCGGCGCGAATCAAAGAGACTTTGCTTGAATGTTATCCGGCGATCAACAAAGTGATGGGTGAGGGTGTTTTCACGGAACTGGCTTTGGAATTCGCGCGTTCGTGCGATTTTAACCATTATAATTTAAGCCATGCCGCCGACACTTTTCCTGATTTTTTACAAATAAACCCGCGAAGTGAAGAGTTTCCGTTTTTACGCGACCTGGCCCGGTTGGAGCTTGCGGTGCAAAATTCCTTTCACGCGGAAGTCAAACCTTCCGCGACCGGCGCTGATTTCGCAGAAAAAGCCGTAAGTGACGGAGAAAATTTAATTTTTCAATTTCAGCCGCATGTTTTCGGCATACGGTCATTTTGGCCGATTCTCGATATTTGGAACGCGCGCAAGCTTTCTCCCGATCAAATTAAAATTCAAATGGAGGGCCGGGCACAAGCGGCTTTGGTGTATCGCCGCGGCGAGCAGGTTGTCTGCCAAAAAGCGGGCGCACTCGAAGTGGCGGTATTACAGAGTTTGATGGAAGGCAACCCGCTCGGGAAAGCTTTTGACGTAATGACCGAAGCGGATGATATGACCCCGATTCAATCCTGGTTTGCGAGCTGGCTTGCGAACGGCCTAATCACTAGTTTTAGCAAATAGCTTATAGCCAATAGCCTAAAGCAAAACAAGAGCTTTTTGGCTATGTGCTATTTGCTATAGGCTATGAGCTAAATTTTTTATGAGTTTACAAAAAGAAGTAGAAAAAAACTTTGAATGCCGCCGCTGCAATGAGTGCTGCCGCAAGCCCGGATATGTTTATTTAAAAGAAGGCGAGGCGGAACGAATTGCGAAATATTTAAAATTGCCGCTTTATGATTTCACCGATCAATATTGCGAAGTGATTGACCGCCGCCGGTTAGTTTTAAAAAAATCGGAAAATGAAATTTGCGTGATGCTGGAAAATGAGGGATGTAAAGTTCATCCGGTGAAACCCGATCAATGCCGCGAATTTCCCTATCGCTGGCATACTCCGGCAAGCTGGGATTATTGCGTGGGTTTGCGGGGACTGCGTGATAAAATGCCGACCATGAAAAAAGCGGCTCAATTATGATGCAAGAATGGATGTCCAACATCTTGGCTTTCGCGGCAACTCCGTGGGGCCCGTTTGTTTTAATTTTAAACGCGTATTTCGAAGCATTCATTTCGCCTTTTCCGCATGACCCCGTCCTCCTGACCGTGGCTTTGGCCGACACTAAAAACTGTTTTCTTTATGCTGCAATCAGTGTGCTTGCCACGATTTTGGGAATGGCAAGCAGTTACGGCATCGGGCGCTGGGGAAGAAAGACACCGCTGGTTAAAATTTTTGGCAATAAGCATCTCGCCGAAATTCAGGCGCTGATTCAGCGCTATCAAAATAAAGCGACACTTGTGGCGATGTTTACGCCTGTTCCCGACAAACTTTTCTGCATGATGGCAGGCCTGATGAAGCTTGATTTCAAAATGTTTATGCTGATTGCTCTGGCTTCGCGCTCTTGCCGGTATTTTTTTACCGCGACGCTTGTTTTTCTTTACGGGGGTACAATCCGCGGCTGGCTGACTCATTCCTTGCATTGGCTTTTACTGGCAGTTGTTGGAATCGGCGTTGGGCTTTATTTCGCGACTAAATTGTTCTATAGTTTTCTGGATCGTCGTCTTAACCTGAGCGTCTCTAACGGTCAAAATAATGCTTCGATCCCAGGCCTCGATAAGAAGCTGAATATCCCCGCGGGAGACAAAAAAGTTCAATGACATTTCAATATCAAGACCCTTTTCCGCTCGGCACGGACAATACAAAATACCGCCTGCTTTCGAATGACGGAATCAGAACCGAAACGGTGGGCGGACGGAAAATTTTGCGCGTCGCCCCCGAAGTCTTAGTCAGGCTTGCGAAAGAATCTTTTTCCGATATTTCCTTTTTGCTGCGCACCGCACACCTCGAAAAAGTCGCCAAAATTCTGCAGGATCCCGAAGCCTCCGAGAATGACCGTTTTGTCGCTCTGACGCTTTTAAAAAATGCGGCGATTGCTGTGGATGGAAAATTGCCTTCCTGTCAGGATACCGGCACCGCTTTGATTCATGCCAAAAAAGGTGAGCAGGTTTGGACTGAAACGAATGACGCTGAAACGTTGTCGCGGGGCGTGTTTGAAATTTTTCAGGAAAAAAATCTGCGTTATTCTCAGCTTGCGCCGCTTTCGATGTTTGAAGAAAAAAACACTGGCAATAATCTTCCGGTACAGATAGAAATCACCGCCGTTCCCGGGGCAGAATATCAATTTTTATTTATTGCGAAAGGCGGCGGTTCCGCCAACAAAAGTTTTTTATTTCAGGAAACCAAGTCCACTTTAAATGAAAAGTCTTTGCGCGAATTTTTTAACAAAAAGATTTTTGATTTGGGTACTTCCGCTTGCCCGCCTTATCACTTGGCCGTGGTTATCGGCGGTACGAGCGCGGAAGCGACGCTGAAAGCCGTTAAATTGGCATCGACAGGCTATTTTGATAGTCTGCCCACCACCGGCAATGCACAAGGCCGCGCTTTCCGCGATGTGGAATGGGAAGCAAAACTGATGGAAGTCGCGCAGGAAAGCAAGATTGGCGCGCAATTCGGCGGAAAATATCTTGCGCATGATGTCCGTGTAATTCGTTTGCCGCGCCACGCCGCGTCCTGTCCGATCGGAGTCGGTGTCAGCTGCAGCGCCGACCGCCAAATTAAAGCTAAAATTACAGCCGATGGTATTTTTATCGAAGAGCTGGAACGCCATCCTGAACGTTTTATTCCTGATGAAAGTAAAATGATTATGGAGAAACCGGTTCCCGTAAACTTGGACCGGCCAATGGCTGAGATTTTAAAAGAGCTTTCCGGCCATCCGATTAAAACCAGGCTTTCGCTTTCGGGAACCTTAATCGTTGCGCGTGACTTAGCGCATGCACGCATCAAGCAAATGTTGGTGGAAGGTAAGCCGATGCCCGATTATTTTAAAATGCATCCGGTTTATTACGCCGGTCCCGCGAAAACGCCCGAAGGCATGCCGACGGGAAGTTTTGGCCCCACGACTGCAAGCCGCATGGATATTTACGCGGATGAATTTATGGCACAAGGCGGATCACTCATCATGCTTGCGAAAGGCAACCGTTCCGCGCAGGTAACGAATGCCTGTAAAAAGTACGGCGGATTTTATTTGGGTTCCATCGGAGGCCCCGCGGCGATTCTCGCCAAAGAAAATATTCTCAAAGTTGAAATTATTGATTTTGATGATCTCGGCATGGAAGCCATCCGCAAAATCACCGTCAAAAACTTTCCCGCGTTTATTGTTGTCGACGACAAAGGTAATAACTTTTTTGGCTCGGCTTCGGCGGAGTCGTAATTCGTGATTTGTGGTTTGTGAATCGTGAAGAATGACAACTTGAACCACGAACCGCGAAACACTAACCACGCGACACAAACTTGGAAAGTTTGTGTCGTTGGTGCCGGTGCGGCGGGACTCATGACCGCAATCACCGCCGCTAAAACTTTAAACGCCGGTATGCCGGTTGGGCCTGCTTTGCCGGTTGAGCGAAGCTCGGAGGTTAAAAAAAGCAGCACAGAGGCAAAAAAGATCCTGCTCTTGGATACTAGAGCAAAATACGGCGCAAAAATTATCATGTCGGGCGGCACGCGCTGCAATCTTACCAATCGCGAAGTTTCAGAAAAAGATTACGCCACCAGCGAGCCAAATATTGTCCGTGCGATTCTGCGTGGTTACACTTCCGAACAAGCATTAAAATTTTTTGCGGAGATCGGCGTTGAAACCGCCGAAGAACCCGGCATCGGTAAATTTTTTCCCGTGATGGATTCCGGCCAATTTGTGCTTGAGATGTTGATTAAAGAGGCTTTGCGATTAGGAGTCACGATTGAAACGCCCCGCCGTGTAACGGCGGTCGAACCACGAACCCTGCCTACCGGACAGGCAGGCGCGGACCACGAAACACGTTTTGTTGTTTCAGGTGAGGGGTTTGAATACCATGCGCAGAAAGTGGTTTTAACCACCGGAGGACTTTCTTTTCCTTCCACAGGCAGTGACGGAACGGGGGACACTATCGTTCAAAAATTAGACCATACGATTTTATTTCGTGAACCGTCACTGACGCCTTTAACCACGGCCGATGAAGATTGGAAAAAACTCACCGGCATTTCACTTGAAACGAAACTCACTTTTTTTGAAGGTAAAAAGCCGCTGCAGGCCTTTCAGGGCTCTTTTCTTTTTACGCATTTTGGATTTTCAGGACCAGTGGTTCTTAATATCAGCCGGTATTGGATTTGTTCCCAAGCCCGCCGCGCGGGTTCGCCTTATGAAGCCGATTCGAATAAAACAGGAAGGATCGCCGCTAATTTTCTGCCGGCTTACACCGAAGAGCAGGTTCGCAAAGAAATCGTGCAGGGCCATTTTCTTTTTCCGCGCCAGACCATTAAAGCTTATTTCACGCAAAAAAAATTACCCGACCGCTTTGTGGAAACTTTGCTTTCAAAATGTCAGGTGATTGAAAAAATTCAGCTTTGTGATTTGATGAAGGATGAGCGCGAGCGCATTCTTAAAGAGTTATTCCATCATCAGCTTTCTGTGACCGGCGACAAAGGTTATGCCAAAGCGGAAGTTACCGCGGGCGGCGTGGACTTGCGTGAAATCAGAAAAGAAACAATGGAGTCGCGCAAAGTGCCCGGGCTTTATTTAGCGGGCGAAATATTGGATTGCGACGGACGTATCGGCGGATTCAATTTTCAATGGGCATGGAGTACCGGTTATCTTGCCGGCAAAGCTGTGGCAACCCGCTGAAAAAGTCCCGGCTACTTCGTTGGATTTTCGCTCCCTTCGTCAACGTATTATCGAATACGCCTCCTCGGTCACTCGCATCCGCCTGGCATCTGAACCTTTTTGAGCGGGCTGTGTCATTCCTGCGTAAGCAGGAAATCTAGTCTGAGTTGTCGCTGCGATTTCTACTAACACATCAAAATCTTGTCACCGAGGGTAAAAACGAAGGCTTGGTTTAATCTATGGCGATTCCTATGGGTTTGTTTTTCTGTCATGGCTCATGGGACGCTCTAATAGGGTAATACCTGATAGCAGATTTTATGCAAAGGCGTATAGTTCCTCTCAACGCACACTAAACATTTTTATAAAAGAGGCTTTTATTTTACAGAATTTATCGACTGAAGAACGTTTCCGCGTTGTCATGGAAAATATCCGCGATTTTGCCCTCGTGACAATCGGCTTGGACGGCAGCATCGCTGATTGGAATATTGGCGCCGAAAGAATGATGGGTTATTCCGCCCCAGAAATTATCGGTAAGCATGCGGATATTATTTTTACGCCTGAAGACAGGGTCAATCAAATAGCCGAAAAAGAATTAAATAAGGCACGCAATGAAGGCAAAGCTTTGGACGAACGCTGGCATATTCGCAAAGACGGAACCAGATTCTGGGGCAGCGGGTATATGGAAGCGATCAAAGATTTGTCCGGGAAATTAATCGGCTTTGTTAAGGTTTTCCGGGACATGACCGCGCATAAAAAATTGCAGGAAGCTCTTAAA
>JAYSWD010000011.1:0-8538 GCA_043718225.1 Candidatus Omnitrophota bacterium | reverse complement strand
ATCAGGATCCGAAACTTTTGAGTCGCTACCAGGAGCCGAAAGGGGCGAAGCATCCATCAAAAAATCTTGAGTAAGTTCTGGATGTGCCGGCGCCGTTTTATTTGAAGTTTCCGCCGGGATGCTTTGTTGGCTGTTTCTGTCAGAAAACTGATAATCTGCCGGCATTGCCCAGCTCAATGAGGTAAGAAGTGTCCAGGCGAGGAAAAAAGCGAGTCCAGTTCTCGCGAACATTATTTCCCTACTTAAATCCAAATTATTGATTTTGACGGTGCTCATAGAACAAATGTAGCACAAACATCCAATAATACAAAAAAGCTAAGTTAAATAATGTAAATATATCAACATATAGCAATTACAAGCATTTAAATATATTTAATACTAATAACATAAATAACTACTTTATATGTTATGTTTGATAGTAGAATAAGTCACAGATTTAATGATTTGGAGACTATGTGAAGCAAAGTCCGCAAGACCCATTTGAAAGCCGCGATGTAAGTTTAGCTCTGCCCTACCAAGCAGAAAATCTTTTCTATGACGCATTAATGGAGCGCTCGCAAGCCATCGCTTACCGTTTCCTTTCAAATAATTCGGGTGCGGATTGGCTGGTAGAATATTTGAGTCCCCAATTTGACAAAATTTTAGGCATGAGTTCGGCGCATTTCGTGGGACATCCCGTTCATCATTTATGGAAGGTATTGCGGGATCAGCGCGGCCGTCAAAAAGAAAATGCCCTTGAATGTCTTTTGGAAAATCCTTATCGCGGTGAGATGGGATATGAGCTTTGGGACGGGCAGGGACGAAAACGCTACTGGGAAGAATCGTTTCAATTTTTGCGGAGAAACCGCGGCAAAGAATGGCGCATGCACGGAATTTGGTTTGATTTGACGGAACAAATTCGCGGAGGCATCAGTTACGAACTCAGGAATATGCCCGAAACACCGCGCCTTACCAGCAGGACTTTTTTTCTCGACCGCCTGCATCAGGCGATGAGTTTAGCTCATCGTCAAAATGAAAACTTCGCGCTGATTTGCGTGGATCTTGACCGGCTTGGAAGAATTAACCAGTCTTTTGGTTATCAGGTCGGAGACCATATGATTCGTGAAATGGCGCAGAGGCTCAGCCACATGCTTTATGAAACGGACAGTATTCTGCCTGTGGGCGGAAACAGTTTTATGATTCTTATTCCGCGCGTAACACAGAAAAAAACAATCGAAGCCATTGCCAATAAAATCCTTTTCGCTTTTAAAGTGCCGTTTCGCGTAGCAGGCCAGAATATCGCGATGACCTGCAGTTTGGGTATCGCGGTTTATCCTTTTGACGGAGGATCAGCAACGGATTTGATGCAGCACGCCTATCAGGTGATGCGTACGGCGCGGCAAAAAGGCGGCGGCCGTTATCATTTTTATTCCTCTCAGGATGGTAAAGACATTCTTGAAAACTTGATCATTGAAGCTCAGCTTCGGCTAGCGCTTGAGAAAAATCAATTCCATTTGCATTATCAGCCTCAGATTGATTTGAAAAGCGGGAAAATTATCGGCGTTGAGGCGTTGATTCGCTGGACCCATCCCGAACTCGGCATGGTGCCGCCGCTCAAATTTATTCCGGTAGCGGAAGAGACAGGCTTGATTCATTCGATAGGCGAGTGGGTTTTGCGTGAGGCGTGCTTGCAGCGCCGCGAATGGCAAAAATGCGGCGTGTATTGGCTGCGGATGGCCGTCAATCTTTCAGCGAAACAGTTCCATCATGCGAATATTTTGGAACTCGTAGAACGCGTGGTGCGTGAAACGGGAATCAGCCCCGAAGAACTTGAATTGGAAATCACGGAAAGCACTTTGATGCAGTACACCGAAGAAACTAAAGAGACGCTTAAAAAAATGAAACAAATGGGAATTCGCTTTTCGATCGATGATTTTGGAACGGGCTTTTCTTCTCTTGTCGCGCTGAAACAGCTCCCGGTTGATACGTTGAAAATCGACCGCTCATTTGTGCGGGACCTCTGCACCGACACGGATGATCAGGCCATTACGCAGGCGATTATATCCATGGCACATGAGCTTAAACTGGATGTCGTCGCTGAAGGCATTGAAAACCAGGAGCAAATGGATTTTTTGAAATCCCGTCATTGTGATAAAGGCCAGGGATACTTATTTGCAAAGCCCATGTCGGGGGATGTTCTCCTGCCGATGCTTCTTTCCACGCGCAACGCCGCCTGACCGTCTCTTTTTGTTCCCTGCCTGCCGGTAGGCAGGTGGACTCCGGGCCCCAACCGCATAAATAAGCTAATTAATTTCTATCCCGTCTCAAGGAAATGATTTTTTTTGCCGATGCACGGCTAAATGACGCGACAGAAAATAGCTTTGATTTTTGCGTTTCTCCTCACAGCTCTCCTGGGCGGCGCGAGCGTTCAGCCGGCTTTTTGCTTTTCGCAGCGAAACTTTTTTTCCGGCATGCCCTCAGTCAAACCAGAATTTTCTGCCGGAGCTATAAAAATTAATACAGGAAAAATAAATACAGGAAAAGATACCGCTTTAAAACCGGCCCCTTCGGCCTCAAAGGCCCCATCAATCGATGCTTTGTTTGGCGCAGCTCAAGTATTTGCGCGCGCGGCCTGACTCTGTCCTTTTTTTTCTGCCACTCGGCAGGCAGGCGAGCTTACGCTCAACCGCAAGAGAAGAGATTTTCTCTTAAGATTTCCTGGATTTTGAATAGGGAAAACGACATAATGCTTGAACTATGATTCAACTTGCATGCACGCATTGCGGGCACCGCTTCGAACTCGAAAAACAAGACGCTGCTTTATGCCCTTCCTGCGGCTGGTCTTCTTCAGTTGTTCCCGCGGCTGAGCTGGCGCAAAATAAACCGCGAGTTTCCTCCAAAAAATCGGCGCCGAGCGGAGCTGCCTGGCTTCCGGGGTTTTTATTTTTTGTTTTAAAATTTTTGGCCCTCGCGTCGCTCCTTTTCTTATTGATTTGGGGAAGCATCCGGTTCTGGAATTCCCGCCCCAGCCGATCCGAACAGCGTCAAAACCAAAAAGTATCGCAAGATCTTCACGTCAACATGCCTAAGCCTAAATCGGTTGTGCCGATTGCGCTGAATGCCGATGAATCGGCGGTATTAAATTCGAAAATAGAAATTCCCGTCGTGCCGCAGCTTGAAGATTCCGATCAAAAACTGCTTCAGCGCGCCATTGACCTGACGGCCGGGAATGTTGAAAAGCTGCCGTCCGGAAACTGGTCCTTAGAACAATTCAAACAATTTATTGAGAAGCAGGAAAAAGTTTTTCGCATGCCTCTGCCGCGCAGTTACAAAAAAAGTCTTGAAGATCTTTTTCAGAAAACCTATGCGCCTGCATATGATCTTTTTTTATCCGGAAAAATACAACAGGCACGCGATGCCTATGTGGCTTCCGTGGGGCTTCCCGTTTATGATAATGATGTTCGAAAGCACCGCGCGATTATTTTGACCATGCTGCGAAGTTTTGTGAACGATACGATCGCGAAAATCGGCTCGCTCAATTTTGCTCTCGCCAAACAGGGCTCGAACGGCCTTGCCGAACAAGCGGGGGCGATCTATGGCGGGCTTCAACAGCAAATTCGTGCGGGTCAATGGAATGAAGCTTTGAGCTCCGTTGAAAAGATAGAATCTGTCTTGTCCGGGACTAACGGCATGGCGGCGACTCTCCCGGCACCGCCTTACTCGGCCGGTTTTGAAAAAGTGGACGCGGATATTCAACCGGTATTACTTAAGCTTTTGCAGGTTCCCGCTTGGACATTCGATTTAAATGAGTTGAAAAGCGATTTAGCTGTTAAGAAAGCACTGCTTTTAAAATTAACCGATCCTGATCGAAAAAATTCATTAGAAAGCTATAATAAAGCACTTGATAAAATTCAAGCTAAAGCTTGGGCCGAAGCGGTTGTTTTTCTGCATGAAGTCAAAAGCCCGCAGGAATTAAAACAAGACGCGGATCAAAAAATCGTACTGATTGAAAAACTAACAGGAACTATGCCGGCCGAGGCCGGCGCATAATTATGTCGCTTCATTTTTTGTATGACTTGCCAAAGCCGGTTAACCGCGAGCTTAAAGAATATATTCCGGGCCTGACTGAAGAAGAAGAGCGGATCATTAAGACGCAGGTTCGCAGAAATTCAAGCGTGATTCAAGGGTTGATCCGTAAAATTGATTTGTTCGCCAATCACGAAAAAGTACCCGAGCGCGAAAAATTTATCCTTGAGATTCGTTCAAAGCTTGAGCTTTTGATGCAAGAGAACGATACATTTAGGAAGGTTTTGTGGAAACATTTTCAATTTGAATCCGACGTTGAAGGGGACGAGCCATGAGTTCACGCGTGACAACATTAATTTTGGGCGGAGGACGGGGCACCCGCCTTTCGCCGCTGACTAATTACCGGTCGAAGCCGGCCGTGCCGATCGGCGGCAAATACAGGCTGGTGGATATTCCTGTTTCAAATTGTTTGAATTCGGGACTGCATAAAATTTTCATTTTGACCCAGTTTAATTCCCGTTCTCTCCATCAGCATATTCACCGCGCTTATCCGTATGAGCCTTTTCATCAAACGAGCGTGGAATTGCTCGCTGCGGACCAAACTCTAAGCAGTGTGGACTGGGTTCAGGGAACCGCGGATGCCGTGCGCAAGCATTTCCATCATTATCAGGCCGGTAAAAGCGATACTGTGCTGATTCTTTCGGGCGATCATCTCTACCGCATGGATTACCGCAAAATTCTTGATTTTCATGATAAAAGCGGAGCAGATGTAACCGTAGCCGCCATTCCCGTCACACGCAAAGAGATCAGCGGTTTCGGCATCATGGATATCGAGAAGGACGGAACTATCAAGGCGTTTGTAGAAAAACCACAGCCTGAAGATGACGTCAAGCATTTGATTATGCCAAAAAATATTTGCGAGGAATTTAATGTCACTCAAGCTGAACCGATGTTCATGGCGTCCATGGGAATTTATGTTTTTAAAAATGATGTTTTAAGGTCGGTTTTATCGGGTAGCGAAAAAGACTTCGGAAAGGAAGTGATTCCGCGCGCGATAAAAAATTTCAAAGTGTACGGCTATGTCTTTAAC
Source organism: Candidatus Omnitrophota bacterium (assembly GCA_043718225.1). Taxonomy (GTDB): domain Bacteria; phylum Omnitrophota; class Omnitrophia; order Omnitrophales; family Aquincolibacteriaceae; genus Multiplicimicrobium. The sequence continues at coordinate 3,443 of JAYSWD010000011.1, read as the reverse complement.
GGCTACTGGCGTGATATCGGAACCATTCAAAGCTTTTTCGACGCGAGCCTCGATTTGGCAAAGCCCAATCCGCCGTTTGATTTCATCGATCCGGATGGACCCGTTTATACACGTTCCCGTTTTTTGCCGCCTTCCTATATGGACGGGGCGAATCTAAAATCCGTGCTTTTAGGTGAAGGCTGTGTGTTAAAAGGCGTGGAGATAGAAGAAGCGGTAATCGGCGTCAGATCCGTTGTAGGCGCGGGAACCGCGCTTAAACGGGTTGTTCTGATGGGGAATGATTATTATGACGGCATCGGCGAAGGCGCTTACCACAAAGTTGGAATCGGTAAAAACTGCCGCATTGAAAACTGCATCATCGATAAAAATGTTCTGATCGATGACGGAGTTTCAATTGTTAACTCGGCGGGGGTGCAGCATGCTGACGCGCCGAATTATGTGATCCGTGAAGGCATCGTGATTATTCCCAAAAACGCCCATATTCAGAGCGGGACAAAAATATAAGTATTTTTTCAGCATGCGCATAGGCTTTGTTTTTTTCTTTGCCGTAACTTTTTTTGCGTTTTCCGCTTTCGCGGCTCCTTCCGGGAATCCTGCCGATGAAATTGACCGGCAAAGAAATTTTGTCGATCAGGCGATAGGGGAAATAGAACGCCAAAGATTCGCGCGGGATGCCGAAAAAAAAGCAGAAACGGACCGACGCTTAAGGTTAGCAAAAAAAAGAGATGAAGCCCGTCTCGCGGAACAGCTTAAAGGATTATCCGGAACGCTTTCCGGTTTGCCCGAAATACCCAGCTTTCACGGAAAATTTGAAATACTGGAAGTTCCCGCCGGTTTAGATTCAGAATCCAAGTAATTGAAAACGGGAAGTTTTAAGAAGCTATTCGTGATTCGCGCGGTCGAGCTGAAAAAGCATGTAAGTAAAAAAACCGGCATGATGCGCCCAGGCCCCAAGAACCGGCCAAATCTTTCCTGATTTTCCAAGTGCCGTAAAAACCGCGCCCAAAACGTGGTATGCGAAAATAATCGCGAGACATTGAAGCACCATGCCCGCTAAAGCCTTGCGCGAACGCACCGTTCCCAAGATGGGCAATGTGAAAAAAATCATCAAAAAGCTTTGCCAGGGCAAAGCCAGTCTTTGATAGAACTGGACTTTTTCATCGGATGCGTCAATTCCTTTGGCCTTCATGTTTTGAATGAGATGATGGAGGTCAAAAATGGACATTTTGATGGGGTCTTTCGCGTCCTGGATCATATCCTCGGGTCGGACTGTAATTTCAGGATGGACAACCTTCTTGAAGTACTCCGGTTTGCCGAGAATCTTTCCCTGGGAGTCCGTCTGATAAGAAGTCACATCGTAAAAATCCCAGCTTTTCCCGTTGAAGAAAGCTTTTTTTGCCATGGTTTTCTCATAAGTATTTTGAGATGAGTCATCCCATTTGAGAACAACGGCGTCAACCGCCACATTCTTTTTTGCGCTGAACTTGCGGAAATAAATCAAAAGGCGGTCGCCCGCGTTGTACGTCAGATTTTTATAAATGCGCAGTTCTTTTTGAGTTTTATTCTTCTCAATGTAAACATCCATCAGTTCATGGGCTTTGGTGTACGACGGGGGAACCACCCATTCGCTGACCACAAAAACAAAAACACCGATCAGGAAGCCGAGAAAAAGAATCGGCCGCACAATGGTTTTGATCGGCAGCCCCGCCGCTTTCATGGCGGTCATTTCATTATGCATTCCCAGCTGGATCAAAAGATAAACAGTTCCGATCCAGGCCGCCCAGCACGCGATTTGAGTATAAGAGTAAGGAATAAGATTGAGATAGTACTGGAGCATAATCGGAACAGGAACATGGTTGCTTAAAAGCAGGTCAAGATTGTCAAAAAGGTCCGCAATCAGAAAAAGGAAAACAAGCGAAACTGAAATAATAAAGATGGGGAAGAAAAGCTCGCGGGTGAGATAGCGGTCCAGTACTTTCATGATGGGGCTTTCATTCCTGCGTCTTCGCTTTTGCGGAAATCAGAACCGACCGTGCTAAAGTAAAGAGATCAACGCGTCTCGCGCCGGCGTTGAGCAAAGTCTGCGCCGCTTCGCTCGCGCTCGAACCCGTCGTGACAATGTCATCGATCAAAAGAAACGATTTGCCCGATACCGCGGCGGAGCCGCGGACTCCGAAAGCGCCGAAAAGGTTCCAGCGCCGCTCTTCTTTGGAAAGACCGGATTGCGGACGCGAATGAATTTTTTTATAAAGCAGGCGGCTTTCAACCGGAACACGGCCCCATTGAGCGAGGTTTTGCGCCAGGATTTCACTTTGATTGAAACGGCGCGCGAAGCGGCGGGTCCAATCCACCGGCATCGGAATTATTGCGTCATATTGCGTATCTGAAACCACGGCCTGGAACAGGTTAGCCGCCATCCGGCTGAGCGGCTCAAGCAAATAGAATTCCTGTTTGAATTTAACGCGTTGCAAAAGCGTGCGGACCGGCCCCTGATAGCGAAAAGCCGCCCAAGCGCTGCGAATATGAGGAATCGCGGGTTCCTGCAAAGCATCTTGAAAAGAGACCTGATGTTCCATGACCGGAACGATACAGGCTCTGCAAAGCGTTTTTTCGCGCATAGGCAGATCTTTACCGCAGGTTTGGCATTCAGCCGGAAAAAGGGAAGACAGAAAAGTCTCAAAAGTCATGGAAATCATAGGCGCGTATTCTAGAGCCTCGAAGCAAATATCGCAAGGTCGCGTTGCGCATGCAACGCGGTTATGCTGTGTCTTGCTAGAGACTCTGCTTGATTAGGGAGAGGCTTTTCCCTATAATCCTCGAACTTTTCCATATACGAAAAAAGGGGTGATGATCTGTGTTGAAAGTTGAAGTTAATGAGCATGAGCCACTTGAAAAAGCTTTAAAGCGTTTGAAGAAAAAGGTTGAGCGCGAAGGAATTTTAAAGATTCTTAAAGCCCGCAAAACTTACGAGAAGCCGAGCGAAAAGCGCCGCCGCAAAATCCGCTCTCCGAAGTCGAAAAAAACAAGATTCTAAGAGAAACCTGTTCGTTTCGTTTGCCCTGTCGAATCACGCATGCGTTACCCTTTACGGGTCATAGCCATGCGTGATTCTATTTGGTATACTCCCCGCAGTTTTTCCGACCGATTTAAAACAAGGGAATGGCTTTGAAGTACCAGTCTTTTCCGGGCATGGAAGATGTCCTGCCCTCCACAGTCCAGGCTTGGCAGCAGCTTGAAAAGCGCGCCCGCATTTTTCTTGAAAGCGAAGGCTTTCTTGAAATTCGCACGCCCATCCTCGAACCGACCGAGCTCTTTAACCGTGCGATCGGCGAAACCAGCGATATTGTCGGTAAGGAAATGTATACCTTTGAAGACCGCGGCGCACGTTCGATGACTATGCGGCCTGAAATGACGGCATCGGTTGCGCGTTCCATGATTCAAAA
>JAYSWD010000002.1:0-29461 GCA_043718225.1 Candidatus Omnitrophota bacterium | reverse complement strand
AACATTTGATTACAATCCGAAATTTATTCCTAAAATAAAAAATCTGGGGTCATTGATGGTGGTGATGAACCATGAGTTTACTCATGGCAAATATGGTTCTCATGTCGTTGTGGACGCATCTGAAGAAACACGCGGAAACGCGACGCATGATATGGCTGTCGAAGAATTCTTATCAGATATAGGCGGTGGTGCTTTGTCGGAATTATTGGAATTAAACCCGTCAGATTGGTATGAATTTATAAAGGAAAGCAGTACGCTTCATTTGGTTGCGGGTCAAGACGTTAAGACTGCGCGCGAGCAGCACGCGATGGCGCGGCGCACTATCGGAGAATATATTGCGGCCTGGCAGCAATCGCCGGCAGGCCAAGCCGGCAAACATTTTCCGGCTGTGGAGGTTTTAGATTTAGCGGAAACCGTATTTTATAAAAAAGAAAACAGCACTTTTCTTAAATTCGAAGCTTTTATTCGGAAGCTGAATCAGAAGATTTTGAAAAGCGGCATCAGCTTTATTGTTCGCTCCGAATCACACAATTCCAGCGATCGGCTACTAGCGATCAGTGGTCAGTCCGAACCGCTTGCCGCGGGTGTTCTTCGCTCCGAAATAAATATAGATGAGTCCAAGAGTCTGCTGGAACAGGCAGCAGTAATTTTACGTGATCGCACAGGCGAAACTGCCCGCGCTGAGATACAAGAGTTAATCAATCGCATTCCGGCACAACATCTTGATATTTTGTATTCGAACACTTATTTTGATTTCTATACTGACTCCATCTACAACAGCGATTTTATTCAAAACCACGCCGCGAGTTTAAATCAGCAAGATCCGGATTACACGTATTATCAAGCGGTTGCTAAGGCGATTAGCCTTACGCAGAAAAAATTCATGAGCGATAAAGTGAAACGGAAAGCTTATTACCAGACGATTTTAATGAAGTTTGCGCCGGAAGCAGCCAGGATGTGGGATGGAGGGATAAATAATGCCTATGATGAACCACGTTATGTGAGCCGCTCATTAGAGGAGCTTGATGACACCTACCAAATAAGCAGGGAATTGGATGCCAGCCGCGGCGAACGCAAAAAAGTTTTAATTGTGGGGGTGGGTTATGGTTTTGCCGCCGTTGAAATGGCAATCAAATATTCCAATATCAATATTACGGCTCTTAATAAAGAAAGAGAGCTTTGGCATCCGGCATGGGTTAAACACAATCTTCTTGCGCGATACAGCGAAAGACAAATTGATGAGGCCTTGACAAGGATTTCTCCTGTGGCGATTGATGTTGAGAATGAAGTCCAATTGGAGCCGTCTTTTGACATGATTCTTTTTGAAAAAGAAACCCAGATTTATATGAAAGATAAGGTCCATACGATTGAGCGATTTTTTAATCAGCATCTTGCATTGGACGGAGTTTTTGCGTTTTCAGCGCAACTTATCCGGATGAAAAATAACAACGAAGCTGTAGGGGGTTCGCTTAATAGAGAACCTGCTCCCGAAGCTGCTGGAATTATTGAAAAATCCTTTGGTGATGCAGGCGCTAATGAAGCTCGTTTGCCTGGCAGCGGAAAATCTTTCATGAAATACAGAAAACAGACGACGAAAGTTTTGGATGTACCTCTTAAGGAATTACGAACAGAGTTGTTCGAAAAAGATGGGCCAGTTCACGGGCCGCAGATCTATGTTTCATTTTACTCAAAAGTTTCGGATGAAGTGTCTGACTCTTCAAGTTCTGAGACTCGCACCGACAGCGATCCGCTACCATCGGTCAGTGGTAAGCCCGAAGCGCGAACTCCGACGACTGAGGGCAAATCCAAAGGAGGCGCATCGTTCTTGGAACGTCTCGCGGGGCGGCTTCCGGAAGAAAGTAAATTCTACCGTTTGTGGGCAGTCAATGAGCTGCTGATAGCAGCGTATTTTTTTTATCTCATCCCTGTGATTTGGATGATTTCAAGCGGTTCCGCGAGTCCGGGTTTTATTGAGCTTGCCGGTCACATCACGCGCGAGGGGTTAACACCGCTGCTTTTCATACATCTTTTGTTTTTATTTTTTGAAAAGCTTATCAAACGAGAAACAGGAATAGTCTTTTGGACTTATGCGCAAGCAGTACTTGTAGTGACGCTAAGTCTGATTGGTCAGATTAGAAGTGCGCGCTTTTTCGTAACTTTAAGAGCCGCTTCCGACGCTATTGCTGGTTTATCAGAATCGGGCGAGGATTTGAAAGAGCGCAGGCTGTTTTCGGTCTTGGACGCGGTTATGTCAATTTTTGGCATGCTGACCGGATTTTCGGGTTTGATCAGTTGGCTTTTTTTAAAATTTTCTGGTTGGTCCGGCGAGCCTTTTTCAAATCTGCAGCTTTTCACTTCGCTCATGCTGCATGTCAGCGGACTTTTTTTTAGTTTGGCCGGAGCAGCTAACCTTATTTATCTTTTTAAGTATAAAATACTGAAAAGCCAAAAACATTTAGAAATTATTCCTGAAGCGAGTACGCCAGTCTCTGAGCCTAACGATGCCCGCTCCGAATCACGCGAAATGAAGATACCTCTGAACACAGCGGTGTTTGATGCGATTAAGGCAAAAAACGAAAATTATTTAAGCAGAATAAGAAATCTAAATCAGATTTGGTTTAATCTGGGCCAGGATGGTTCGCTACAAGGCGCATTTAAAACAGCAGATTTTAATGAGGGGGTTGATTTGGCGCTGCAAGCCATTGAAAGTCATCCCGAGCACCTTGAGAGGCACTATCGGCGGGTTGATTTTAAGTTTTCTTCAGAGACGGTTTTAGTGGTGCTGGGAGGGGTTGCAATATTCTTTGTCGTTCATCCGGGACTTTTTGTGGCAGCTGCGCTTAGTTTTGGAATGTTTGCATTTTATGAGCGCTTTGATTCTCAACTTAGAGACATTCGCAGGCAGCTGAAAGATTCACAGGAGCTATATAAACTGATTAAGGATAACAGGGAAATGATTATTCTGTTGGCGGGCTCCGTACAAACCGGTCCCCGCTCCGAAATGCGGGAAATTATAAGCGAGCAAGATTTTGAAAACTGGGATGAAGCAAAACACCGAATTTTTGTTTTTCACAAGCCGCGAGGCATGGAAACAGGTTCAGCTGAATTTAAAAGTCTAGTGTCGGAACAACTTCGGGCCTCGGGAGCGACACAGCCGGAGAATTTTTTCAACGCATTTGGCCGTTTGGATAAAGACTCTGAGGGATTAATTCTGGTTGGTAAGGGGCCCAGAAATTTTAGTAATGTTCTACTCAATCCTCTCTGGGCCGGGGATCAGAAAATTCTTAAAACATATGTTGCGATTGTTTCAGGCAAAGTTTCAGCGCTTGATCTGAATCTCCTAAGAGCCGGAGTACCATTGAGTGGACAAGTTTTTAAAGCTATTAATGTTACAAGCGAGTTATTGGAAGGCGCTCAAAACGTGCAGCCGTTTTCAAAGGTAACAATCAGCATTGGCGAAGGCATCTATCATCAGGTGCGGCAGATGTTATTCGCCGCAGGAAAACATCGTATGCAAAAGTTGACACGCATTAATTTTGACGGAATTCCGCTTGATGGATTGGAAGCGGGAAAAATCCGGGAATTGAATCCAGTTGAATATCAAAAAATGAAGGCAACCTACCAATCTGTCCGCGGCCGCATGATTGGCAAACCTTTTCCCGCTCGAGATAAGGGACCGTTTCGCTCCGAAATGCGTCTGACAAATCAAGAAGATGGATTGGCCGCAGCTAATCAATTGTGGTCGCGCTTAAAAGATTGGCCAGCCCAGTCCGGTCTGAGTAAGAAAAAGCTTGGACAATATGTGTTGGCTTTACAAGCGCTTTATGAAGGGAAGCAAAAAACGTTAGAAGACATGAAGAATATGCAGGCTTCGATTTTTATTGATGTTGTAATGCAAAATCAGATTTTAAATTTGAAAACAACCATGAGCGAGATGGGTTTGGCTGTGTTCAGGGAATATTTGCAATTTATGAAATGGGTCTATTTGGTTATACACGCGAAATCAGAGGGCAGAAACGGCGGAATCGATGATATGGATGATCCCGAAATGGCTTTGGAATATATTCGAATTGAGGACATGCTTGAAAAGGGGTCTGAGACCCCCGTTCGAACAATAATAAATCGTTTGCCCGCGATTTTTATGGAACGCCACCCCAATGAAAACGAGAAGTCTGAGGTGTCGCATGCTTTGGATAAAAACCAGATCCGCGTTACAGAATATAAAACCGGCGGATGGGGGGTTAATTTTCTTGATTACTCTAGCCGCCCCGGCAAAAGCCTGGTTCTTGGTTTCAATGTGAACGGAGACAAGAAATTTGGATTTATTACTAGTCCAAATGAAAAAAATCAAGTGCCCCGAGAGACGGAATTAGCGGCGGATCCATTGGAAGACATCCAATTTATCGCGGATGACCAGGCGCTCGTTTTAACATTTTCGGCAAATGATTATGAAAAAATAATTAAACTAATTGGTTCGGCGAGTTTTCAAATAGGCTCTTTTAAACTACAAATAGTCTCTCGCTCCGAAATTCGGAAAACAAAAAATGCCGCAACGGCTGGAAGTTCCGCCGCAGAATTGAAATGGCCGAACTCGCTGATATTTGAGCTTGAGCCGGGTTCGCAAGAAAGGGAATTAACCCTTGCAAGATTCTTGGAAAAGCAAGGGTTTCATGATCTTCAATCAATTTTAAAGCGCTTTAAAACGCCAAAAGGCGTGCCCAGAAATGTTGAGCCTAAGCTATTTTTGGAACTGACTTTTGATGACACCATTCGATCCAATATTGATTTGAGGGCCATTCTAAAAAACAATCCAAGCGCGACTTTACGTGCTTTAGATGAGCATATAAAGCGTATGGAAAAAAAGGGTATTCTTCGTGAGCATGGAGCAAGAATTAAAAGAGGATTTCCAAAATTAACTCGAGTCAGACAGGTTGTGGTTCGGCTTCAAAAACCTGATGGCTTGATCTTTGCCGTGAAAAAAATTCCCCGGGCTAGCGACGGACCTAAACCCAAGATTTTATCGGTTAAGGACGGTGAGGCTGTGATGCCGGGTTTCAATCGGGGCAAATTGACAAAAAAGTTAAATCAGGCGCTTGCACCTTTGTTTCCCGTACCGTTTCCCGGGCGGGTCGATCGAAAACGAAAAGATTTTATTCAACTTGTGATAAACCGGCTCATAACCGAGCCTGATGAGCCGAACCTAAAAAATGTGGAAGTTCTTTATTGCGTTTTATCGCCGGAAGTTTTAGAGAAAATTATTTTTGGTGCAAGGGATACGCAGGAAGCGCAGGCTTTTTTTCTGTCGAGAAAAATCGCGGAAAATAATGCGGTGGGGCTGCCGCTTGAATTTTCGATTGCCGCTCTTGTGAGTGAAGAAATTAAATTTGAAATCGGATGGCCGGTTGATTTCTTAAAACTTGAAACCAAAATGCCCGTGCCGCTGCACGCGTTGACCGAACAATCAAAAAGAACGTTGTATGAAAAACTAGAAGGCCGCGATGACAAGAAATTAGCACAAGCCTTAGGTTATGGCGGGGATGTTGAGCAAATGCAGAGGGAGCTTGGTTCTCAGCTTCAAAAACGGTCAGAGAACCGTTCAATCAAAAAATATCTTGTTCCTGGACTCGCCGTTGTCGGTGCAATAGGGATTATTGCCGTGATGGCGGGTGTGGCGGCAATATTCGCAGTTCCCACAGCGGGATTTTATTTGGTTGCTTTCGCCGGCATGATGATGGGTGCATTCGGCTTACGAATTGCCGGTATAAATTATGTTGATCGAATACGCGATGAATCCGGAGCAGGTGCGCCATCCTCGCTTGCTCAGTTGATGCTTGCAGAATTTGCAGCTGGATTGACCGCTTTCCGTTCTGAATCGCGAAATAACATGATCCACGAACCACGGGCCACGAAGTCTGAGACTCGCGCTGCAGCCGTCCGCTCCGAAATGCGAACGTCACCGAATAAAGGCTGGGCGAGTCAGCGCTTGGAACTCAAAGATGGTGACCGCATATCTTTCGATCAGCTGCCGAGTACCGGGCGATTAGGACGGGCTCGCAAAGCCATTGAATTTTTGGAGGCTAACGGTTTTAAAAATTTTATGATTATCGGAAGTTCAGTGCGGCGACTCTTTTCAGAAGAAGTGGATGAAGAGGATCCAGGTGAGGTGACCGGCGAGGTGGATGTGGTTTTGGAGGATGAGCTTGAATTTAAAAGGCTTCAGCAATTAGGGAATGCGAAATCTTTTCGGGAGTTAATTTTGGCGAATGATTTGGAATTTGACGTTGTCGCGACTAAAGACAAAAGGGATCCAAAAAAGCTGAAGAGATTCAACTACGCCACGCTCGAGAGCATGCCGAGTTTCAGTCTGAATATGATAGGAATCAATTCAGATGGCACGATTCATGACCCTCACCAAGGAATTGAAGATATTAAAAATAAAAAATTGAGATGGGTGAACCCTGCGCCCAATCGTCCTCTGCAAGTGATGGATGTAACTCGATATATAGGATTTGAATTCTACTATTCCAATAAAGGTTTTCAGCGTTCCGATTCGATGGATGATGGCGGAGATCAGCAAATTCGCGTCGCGCTCAATTTTGGAAAAATCGGAAAAAATCCTGAAACGCAGGCGATTTATCGCGTTTATCGTCTCGCAAAGTGGATGGATGCCAGATTAAAAGATTTGGAAGAAAAACAGAGGGCAGGAAAAAGTATTCGTTTGGGACGACTGATGTTGATGCTCAGAATTTTGATGTGGACTAGGCTGGAAATAATCCAGGATCTATTTAAGGCAATTGTCATATTCGATTGGGCCAGTGTCGGCCGTGAACTTAGTGACTTAATGGACATTAAAAGCCTGATTGACGCGCGCGCGCGCGCGTTTTATGCAAAGTCTCTTTTGGGTCGTTTCGATTCCCGCGGAATAAGAGAGCGAGCCCTCGACAATCGATATGGTTTGAAGGCGGAGTTAAAATTTCCGGGCGATCCTTACCGCGAATTCGAAGGGATGAGTCTCGCGCGCCTCGGGAAAGAGTTGGGATACTTAGTTTATTATGCGCCGGATCCGGTCGCGGCTTTAACCAAACTCAAAGAAATGGGCGGAGATTGGCTGCTGGATATTTTTAATATGCCGGTAGAGCAGATAGCGGAATTGACCCTCGCCCGTCATCGAAAAACAGTGTCTGCCACTCGCTCCGAAATGCGAGGCAGCAGTTTTTTCAAAATCTTTCTTGCGTCCGCAATCATGGGAGCGCAGGGCCTTTTTGGGTCCGTTGCTGAAAATACAGAAACAAAATCACGGGTTCAAACTATCTTGCAGGAAGCAAGAAGCACAACGCGCGAAAAAAATATCCAACTTGCACTGGCTGAAGAGGCAAAACAAAAAGCATTGCAAGGTAAGCTGGAGCGGTTTGATCAGGCAGAGGCACGTGTTATTCTCGACAAACTTGTAAATCAAATTATTCCCGAAGCATCTGCTGAACAGCGCGAAAGTTTGGTCCGTCTCGGACTTCTCACTCTTGTCGTTGAATCAGATTCATTTCGTGTGTTTATTCAACGCGTATCAGTTTTTGATCCTGTCACAAAGAAAAATAAGCTGGAGCCGCGTTTGATAGCCGTGGGTAATGGGCAAATTGAGGTGGGGGCTCTGACCAGCCTGGTTGGCCCTGAGCATATTCGCAGTTTGTTGAGATTTAAAAATATTGAAGGTCGAACAGATTTGCTTGAACTTGTGCGTCAACGACTGCGTGATCAGGTTGCCGCTGAGCTTGAAATGACAAGCGGGGAATTGTCTGAGCTTTCAGCCGCGTTTAAGCGGGAAGCGTCTGATTCAAAACTGACAGCAAGTCAAATCGAGCGGAATGCAAACGCGTTGCTCGGAAAATGGTTAGGCGTAAAAATTATCAGCGACCGCGAAACAGATTTAACATTCATGTTGATGAGATATTTGCGTGTTTACGCGAGCAAAGCCATGAACGAAAAAAATGCCGGGCTTTATCCGGATTTAAACAGCGCGTTTCTCGCGCAATTTCCAGACCTTGTCAGCGGAACAGATGCAGCGATTCAAGTGCGAGCGACGCGTTTTTATGGGCTGGATTATCGCTCTAAATTCAGCACTGATTTTAATGCGCAAGTAAAAATTGATTCCCACAATGCGCGAAAAATGGCAAGCGCTTTGCCGACTGTCACGCCCTTTTTTGCGCAAGTAAAATCAACACCTGAACTTCACAGTCCTGTAATGACGCCCCTTGTTACGGTAAAACCTTTCAACAGTTTTATAGACATCATTCGCTCCCCATTGATTTTATTACCGACACTGATTGTAGGGTTACTAGCGGCTTTTAAAATTTTGAAACCTTTTGGATTGAGAGGCCAAGTTTCGCCCGGGCAAAGCGTGCTCAATTGGACGACGCTTTCCTGGGCGGTGGGCGCGTGGATTCACACGCTTTTAAGTTTTATTGCCGTGTCGCGAGGCTTAGCTGACTCCGCCGGTATCATGACGCCGCTGGGCTTAAGCGCTATTCCGAGTTTGATCTTTTTGGGCGCAATCGGTTATCAAAACCGTAATAAGTTGTCCAATTTATTTGGCAGAAAAAATGATACCGAAACCGGCGGCCGCTCCGAAATGCGGGAAGCGACGGATCTTTTAGATGAAAAAACAGCGGCTGATTTAATCGCTTTAGTCAAATCCGGCAAGCGTTTTAAGGATTTCTTAGCTAAAGCTGAAATTCCAAATTTAAAAAGAGTGGGCGATACCTTCCGAGTGGGGCAGGCGATGTACGTCTTGAGTCCCACAAAAATTGAAGTTCGTCCCGCAGGTGAAGTTCATTGGCGGTCGCTTTCGCTGAGCCATTTTGAGGTAAAAGAAACCGCGGCAGAGTTAATTTTGAACGAAATATCCATGGATAATGAGTTTGGCTTTGTGGGGCAAGGAATCGGGTCAACTTTAATGGCTTATATGGCGCTATACGCTGCGGTAACGGGGAAGGCATTACGAATTCCCTCAACGGATAACTATTGGCTTGCATATTCCGCGCTCAAATATTGGGGTCAAAGCGCGACTTACCGTTCGAAAACCGGGGAAGCCGAAAGCTTGAGAGGTCAATATGTGTCGCCGCCTTCTGTAATCATATTTGAAATACATGACCCCGTGAGAGAGAGAATTTTTTTTAGATGGAAACCATCAAGCAGAGAATATGAAGCGCGCGTTGAGGGTGGTTCTGAAGAAAGCGTCTATGCAAAAGTGCTTCGCTTAAATTGGGAAGTAAATGAAACGGACGGCTTGCCCAAGCTTGTGATGCAATCGGCTGAGCCCAGGGTGGTTGTTCCGCAAGCCGCTTCCTATTATTTCTTACAAGCAATTTCTAATATTTCGATTCAGGCAAATGAACTTCTCCCGGAGTATGCAAATTATGTTAGGGGCCGCTCCGAAATGCGACTCGGCGCTTGGTTTGTCATAATGACACGAATGGCAGAGGCTCAAAAGAGATTTTTAAATTCAGCTTTTAGTATTTTAATGAACCCAAGAATAAGCCCGGCAAACAAGAAGATTAGACTTGCCGCTTTGTTTCAAAGAATGAGAAACAAAGGCCTTTTGAGTGGTGCTGCAAGGCCCGAGGTGTGGGTTCGCAAAACGGAGGCATTGATTGAAAGTGCGCGCGGCGATCTAGAAAGCGGCGCCACGGACATTTTTAAAGTTGATAGATTTCCAGCTGCGAATGCAGAAATTAGAAAAGCCGTCAGATTTTATTTGCAAGCAATTCAAAGCCGTCTTGAGTCGGTTCAGAAAAATGGCACTGAAATGCAAAAAAAGAATGTCCATCTTGCCGCATGGCAGCTTGCGGCAATTTTGCGAGGTTGGTCTTATTTGAAAAATCAAATTCGGACTAAGCGGCGAAAAGGGCTGCATTTTAGTGAAGTTGAAAAACCGCGAGGGCTTGAAAGGCGCGTCGAAGGGATTTTCAGGTTATCTCCGAATGGAAACAAGCGTTATCAATTGCGGGTCAAGTTTATTTGGGAATGGGGAGGGAGAGAGGGCGTTAAACCTAATGGAAGCATTGTATTCGACATCGCACCTGAAGGAATTGATTTGGATAAAGCTAGGCAGCCTTCGGTCGCGAGGCGGGCTCTCCCGGGATTGGGTGTCGCTGATTTCAGAATCGATTTGCATCCCATTAAGGGAAGAGATGCGGTGGCGCATGCGAATCCCCCAATTGCAGTTAAATGGCGAGGTGCGAATTGGCATCAACCCATTAGTAGTCTGACGCGCGCGGAGAGATTTAAGCAATTTATGGATGCTTTGGTTGAACAGCTTGGTAAGCGCTCCGAAATGCGGGGTGTGAATGAGCAAAAAACGGCCGAGTTGGAAAGAAAAATAGATGAATTCGCGAACGCTCTTACCGAACAAACCGGTCAGTCTGCGGAGTCCCAACAGTGGGATGATCACGAAACTCAATTTCATGAACTAATAAAGTTGAAACAAGAAATTAATCCCGAAGCGATTCTATACGGAGAACATTCACAGCCATATGCAAAAAGTGAGAGTAATCCGGCCCCGCCCAGATGGATTGACGGTGCTTTTGTTGCCGCCACACCTTTTAGGGCTGTTGTGGAAATTTTAAACACGCTTAAAATGATGCCCAAATTAAATTCGGGTGCGGAGGATGTTTTCTATGATATGGGCTCCGGCCCGGGGCATGTTGTTATTTTGGCAGGATTGCTCATGCGCATCAAGGCAATCGGTGTAGAACGAAACTCAGAACTAGCGGCAGTGAGCGGAGATCTTATCAAAGCGCTGAGAAGTAAGAAGCACGATTTAAAAGAAATGGCAGTTCGTTGGGGAAGTATTGAGGATAAAGATCCAGCTTTGATCAAAGAAACAAATCCTTTTGAAGATGGGACCATATTTTTTGTTTTTCGGCCCAATTTTGGCGACTCTTTTAACAAGATGAGGGACTTATTGGAGATGCGCGCGAAAGAAAAAGAAATCCGGGTTGTGGCAGACGTAACTTCAGAAAGCGAGTTCGACAAAAAATATTTTGAGGTAGAAAAAAGAATCGGTGGAAATATAGTTATTTTAAAATCGAAGCTGCTCAAACGCTCCGAAATGCGGTCCGACGCATTAGACAATTTCAAAAAATTCTTAACTCAGATGTTGAATCATCATTATGATATTGCGCGTCACTTACAAAAAAATAGTCCGGTATATCGAAACCTAATAATGATTGTACAAAGCCCATTGGCGCATCTTGTTTTTTCAATCGAGATGACGAGTGAACAAAAAATAGCCGGGCTCACAGCTCTTGGAGATGAATTCGAAGCCTTGAGTGATAAAATTATGGAATTGGGAGCGCAATCCGGAGCCGGGCAAGTTTACGAGGAATTTTTAATTGAGTTGGGAGAACATATTGCAAAAATTTCGGCTTTAGAGCCCGCCAAAGAAATTGTTCAGAAGCCGGTAGAAGCAAAGAGTTCCCGCAATTTAATTATGGTTGTTGATGATGATGAAATTCTTGCTGAATTAACCGCGGAAATATTAAAATTATTTGTCGGTGACGACAACGTGAAGACATTTTCAGGCGCATCGGCAGCAGCTGCGGCAACGGCAGAACTTGAAAGTAATGCGAGTTCCTATTTTCTAGTCGTTACGGACAAAGACATGCATCCTTCGGGAGACAAGCGGCCAAATACCGGCGAAGGAATGGAGCTTATCCGGTTTGGGAAAGAGTATGACCCTCAACTGCATTTTGCGCTAATCAGCGGGCTAGCGGCGGATGTTTCAAAAGACCCTTTGTTGGAGGACGTAACAGTCATTGAAAAGGGTAAAAGTCCTACCGAGGGATTACAAAAAGCTGTTGAGTTTGCTGTTAAAAAACGTGACGCTCAGTCGAAGTCGCGCGAACAAGAAAAAGTGCCAGGTGAAGTTGCTCGCTCTGAAATGCGCGCTGAGATTTCCGGTTTACAAAACTTTAAATTGGGCTTGCCCGAGGTTGGTGTGCTTGAAAGATCCGAAGCGCGCGGAATTTCAATTCTGATTACCGCCGTGTTGGCTTGGGGTGTTTTTGATTTTGGAAGTAAGAATGTTCATGCAGATACGGGGGCAATCCTGCAACAAATAGAAGCTTATGCTCAAATCGCCGCGCCAGCGCAAATTGTAAGCAACGAAGAAACAGTGCTGAAGAAAATGAATTTAATCAGCAGGGATTCTTTGGGTGGAACAATCGAAATTACGGACCAAACCCCTGACCTTGAATCGATTGCCAAAGCTCTGCGGTTCAACACCCAGGCCCGTTATGCGATTGTTTTCCGCAATCAAACAGTAAAGGCGCCCGACGTTCCTCCCGATTTGTTAAATCGATTTGTAATTGTTTCGGCAAATCAGGCGACACTGGCGAATCGTGTTGAAAGTGCATATACCTTTGTTCGCGGACAGGCGCGTAATCAAATGGTGAGCCAGGTAACTTTGACCGGCCGAATTGAGCTTTTGCGTGGATTGGATTGGGCGGGGAAGGCCGTTAATCTTTTGACTTACGATGATCAGTTAGGAACAGGGACTGCGTTTGCGCGTTACAGCATGACGGTCCGTGCCTCGCAAATGGTAGCAACCAATAATCTTAACGATGTCAGTCTTCTTCTTGGTAAATTAGCAAGCTCAACGCATGAGCTTGGCCTCGCGGGTTGGCAATTTATTTCTCAGGAATTAAATCGATTCGCGCAGGAATTATCCGTAAGGTTTCAAGCCGACCAGCAGGTTTCCTCCGCAGCCTAATATAACCGCGTAGGTTGAACCGCTGCGGTTCAACCTACGCGGTTGAGAGGATTCTTTAAATCCGTTCTCAAGCAATTCTGTAAAAAAGCCGTTTATATAGTGTCATTTTGAGCCATAATATTTAAGTCTAGGATTTTTGGTCTCTTGTCTCTCTGTAGTTTATAAAGAGGTTTGTATGTTTGATGAAAAAAACGCGTTGACGATCATGGTCGAAATCCCCAAGGGCTGCCGCAATAAATACGAATATGATAAGGAAATGGGCATGCTGCGTTTTGACCGCATGTTGTTTTCATCGGTTCATTATCCGAGTGATTACGGCTTTATCATGGATACACTCGCGCTTGACGGCGACGCGCTTGACGCGCTTGTGCTTGTTTGGGAGCCGACTTTTCCCGGCTGTGTAGTACGCGCGAAACCGGTGGGTGTATTTAAAATGTGGGACGAAAAAGGCGTGGATGAAAAAGTATTGTGCGTTCCGCTCAAAGATCCGTTTTGGAGTCATATCAACAATTTGTCCGACGTTCCTCAGCATCTTTTGAAAGAAATCGAGCATTTTTTTACGACTTATAAGGACCTCGAATATAAAGAAACAGGCATTGAAGGCTGGGCAGGATATGATGCCGCGCTCAAAGTCATTGATGAGTCGCAAAAGCGCTATAAAAATAGCCTGACATTGAAGAAGAAATAATCCCGTCTTAATCTTCCCGTCCCGCGCTTAGCGGGTGTTTTTCCCTATACCCTTAGAATTTACAGTGCGGAGCATTGCAAATAGGGCGTGTCAGAGGCTATACTTTTCCGATTAAATTCAAGTTTTGAATAAGCGCGAAGGGTTTATGGCAAAGAAGAAAAAGGCATCCTCAAAAAAATACCTTATCGGCATTGATATCGGCGGCACCAAAGTTCTCGCGGGACTGCTGCGCCCTAACTTTTCAATTATCGCGACCGAAAAAATGAAAGTTGATCCGAGCCGCGGCTTAGGCGCGTTTATCAAAATGCTGACCGGCGCGATTCAAGAACTGCTGCTCGAAAATAATTTGACCGCGAAAAATATTTTAGCGATAGGCATCGGTTGCCCCGGAATTATTGATCCCGATACGGGTGTTGTTCAAGTTTCTCCAAATCTTTCTTTTCTGAAAAAATATCCGCTTAAATCGGTTCTTCAAAAAACTTTTCGTGTGCCGGTCGCCGTGGAAAATGACGTGAATGCCGGCCTTTATGGAGAGCAGCAATTTGGCGCCGCGAAAAACGCGAAACATGTATTGGGAATTTTCCTCGGAACAGGCGTGGGTGGTGCGCTTATTTTCGACGGAAAACTTTACCGCGGAGCAACCCGTGCGGCGGGAGAAATCGGGCATACATTTATGAATCTCCCTTTTGGACCGGATCACAGGCCCACACTTGAAAACATGACAGGGCGTTTAGCGCTGGCCGCGGACGCCGGCTTGCTTCTCCTTAAGCAAAAGGCACCGCATCTTTATAAGGATGCCGGCACTGATTTACGCGGTTTGAAAAGCGGCGCTTTCGCGCGCGCGATTCGCGCGGGAGACGCGGAAGTCAAAAAATTAATTCTTATAAAAGCACGGGTCCTCGGAATTTCAATGGCGAATGCCGTAAACTTACTCAGCCCGGAATTGATTGTTTTGGGCGGCGGATTAGTTGAAGCCTTAGGCTTTTTAATTCTTCCCGAAGCCGAAAAAACAATGCGTCAGTTCGCGATGCCTGACTTGGTGAAGCCCGTGAAAGTCCGCGCAGCGGTTCTCGGGGATTACGCGGTCATGCTCGGTGCCGCGAAACTCGGATCTAATTTAGCCGAAAAAAAGTGACCCTGCGGCGTTTGACGCATGGAGTCATCCCCGCGCAGGCGGGGAGCTTAAGATTCCGGATTAAGTCCGGAATGACAAAGGAAATATGACAGAAAACCTATTAAAAGTGACCCTTGCGCCGCAGGCGTATGGAGTCATCCCCGCAAAAGCGGGGAACCAGGAAAAAGAGCAATGACAGAGAATCTGCTAAAAGAGTCCGTTGCCGTCATCGATATCGGATCAAGCGCGATTCGTATGCTTGTCGCCGAAATTGACGCGAAAGGCGGCATCCGGCATCTTGAAAACCTGCAAAAGCCGATCGGTTTCGGCCGTGATGTATTCGCCTCGGGGTCAATCAGCACGAAGACTTTGCGCCAGGCGATTGAAATTTTAAAAAATTATCGTACGTTGATGAATGATTACGGAGTCAAAAAATATCAGGCCGTCGCGACCAGCGCGGTGCGCGATGCAGTCAATCGCGACAGTTTTATTGACCAGGCCTTTGTGCGCGCGGGGCTTGATGTGGAGGTCTTAGAAGCGCCTGAGGAAAGCCGCCTTGAATTGATCGCTGTCGAAACCGCGCTTGCCGACAAAATGAAGCTGGATGAAAAACGCTGTTTGATCATCGAAGCGGGTTCGGGCAGCACCGAAATGATTGTCTTAAATCAGGGTGCAGTGGAAATTAACCGTAATTTCGGCATCGGATCCATGCGTTTGCCGGATGATACGGTGCTGGGGAGTGTTGACGCTCAGGCGTTGGGACGTTTAATTAAACGCGTCGTGAATAAAATTTGCGCCGGAGAAGACCGCGATTGCCATTTTAAAAATTTGGGAACTTTTATTGGGCTGGGCGGAGATATGCGCCAAGCCGCGCATCAAATTGAAGCCGATATTACCAATCAAACTTACGCCATTCTCGATAAAAAAGCATTTACCGCTTACATTAAGACGATTTCCAAACAGACGGCGGAAGAAATCGCCAAAGAAAGCGGTGTTCCGCTCGGGGAAGCGGAATCCTATCAGGCGGCGCTTTTGCTTTACAATTCTTTTCTCTCCGAAACGGGAGCCGAAGAGATCATTGTCCCTATGATGAGTATTCGTGACGCGATTTTGCAGGAAATGGCGCAGATGTTTTCAGGCTATAAACGAACTGATTTATCGAAACAGGTTTTAAATTCCGCCAGGCATTTGGGCGAAAAATTCGGCTATGATAAAGCCGGTGCTACATGTGTCGCTGCTCTTGGGATTAAACTTTTTGATGCGCTTACCGTTGATCACGGACTCGGAACGCGCGGACGGCTTCTCCTTGAAGTGGCTGCGCTTTTGCATGGGATCGGATCCTACGTATCGGTTGCCGGTTATCATAAGCATTCAAGTTATTTGATTCAGGCGGCGGATCTTTTTGGTTTGCGCAAATCTGATAAAACGATCGTTTCCACCGTAGTTCGGTACCACCGAAAAACAGCGCCCAAGGCGACGCATGCCGATTATATGTCACTTAACCGCAATGACCGTGCGATGGTTTCAAAGCTAGCCGCGATTTTGCGGGTGGCCTGCGCGTTGAATGAAAGCGGACAGCAGTTAATCAAGAGTTTTGAATTTGAGTCCGCCGAAGAAACTTATACGATTTGGGTTTCCTCCGAACTGGGGGACTTAAGCCATGAAGTGGAAGCCGTGCGCCGCCGCGGAGACTTATTCCTCGAAGTTTTTGGCGCGCCCGTTGCATTAAAGCAAAGAAAAATGTAATGCAACAAATCCAAGACAAGAGACAAGAGACTAGAGACCTGAGACTACAGAAAAAACGTGGTCAATTCAGGCACTGTGGCCGGGTTTTTTTATTTAAAGTCTTTTGTTTTGAGTCTCCAGTCTCCGGTCTGGTGTCTCATGTCTAGTAAGGATGTTCCCCTGTTTGAACGCGACCTTTCCTGGATCGAATTCAACGCGCGTGTTTTTGAAGAAGCGCGCAACCCGCAAGTGCCTCTACTTGAGCGGTTGAGATTTTTGGGCATTGTCAGCTCCAATTTTGATGAGTTTTTTATGGTGCGTACACCCGCGCATGAAGACCAGCCCGTCTTACAGAATCAAATTTATGAAAAGGCCTTCGGTTTAATGCGCAATCAGGAGCAATATTTCCGCGACGAACTTTTACCGCAGTTAGAAGAGCGGAAGATTAGGCGTATTCCGGCGGAGCGGCTCGATGAAACGCAGCGTTTATTTCTCGGCCGCTATTTCCGCGAGGATGTATTACCGCTCTTGACGCCCATCGCGTTAACGGAGTCGGGTGATCTGCCATTTCTTTCCAATTTGAGTTTATACCGTATATTTCGTATGAAAAAAGATACGACCGGAGAAATCGTTTCCGGCCTTGTGGAAATTCCGCGAACGTTACCGCGCCTGATTACCTTGCCCGGTTCAAAGGAATTTGATTTTTTTCTTATCGAAGATGTGATTTCGCTTTTTGTGCGCGACCTTTTTCAAGGCTATGAAATTCAAGGCGAAGCTTTGATGCGCATCGCCCGGTCAGTAGACATTGAATTGGATGAAGAAAAAGATGAAGACTTCGCGCAGGTCATGACGGAAGCGCTGAGACTGCGCCGAAAAAATAATATTATGCGCCTTGAAGCCGCGGGCGCTCCGGATGTATTGAAACCGGTTCAAAAAAGCCTAGGCTTGCCCGATAACAGGATTTTCCGTGCTGTCGCCTGGATCGATTTTAAGGATATTTCAGGGATTGCTTCCCGTCCCGCATTCGAAGAGCTTAAGTACGCGGAATGGGAACCGGTTTCGGCCGCTGATCCGGATGAAAGTCTGAAAATTTGGGACGTACTCAAGCAAAAAGATCTTTTGGTTCATCATCCTTATGAGTCGTTTGATTTGGTCTTGCAGTTTATGAAAGAGGCCGCGCAGGATCCGGATGTGCTCGCGATTAAGCAGACCCTCTACCGCGCGGCGCAATCATCGCATGTTGTCGGTTTTTTAGAAAAAGCCGCTCTTGCCGGAAAAAAAGTGACTGTTTTGATCGAACTCAAAGCGCGTTTTGATGAAGAGCGCAATATCGATTGGGCCAACCGCCTGATTCAGGCGGGCGCCACTGTTCTCTATGGTGTGGCGGGATTTAAAACTCACGCAAAAGTTTGTTTGGTGGTGCGCCGTGAACCCGAGGGCCTCAAACGATACGTGCATCTCGCTACCGGAAATTACAATGAAAGAACCGCGCGCCTTTACACGGATTTCGGATTTTTTACGAGTAATGACGAAATCACACGTGACGCGACCGCATTTTTTAATGTCGTGACCGGATTTTCACAGCCCGTCGGCTTCGCGAAAATTGAAATGGCGCCTTACACATTGCGCAAAAAACTCGAAAAGCTGATTGAACGTGAAATTTTGCGCAGTACCAAAGAACGGCCCGGGTTAATTATTCTCAAAATGAATTCGCTGGCGGACCCTGATTTAATTGAGCGGCTTTACCGGGCGTCGCAAGCCGGAGTGCGGATCCGATTAAACATTCGCGGGATTTGCTGCGTGGTTCCCGGAGTTAAGGGCGTAAGCGAAAACATCGAAGTGGTCAGCATTATTGACCGTTTTTTAGAGCATAGCCGAATTTTTTATTTTGAAAACGGCGGCAATGAAGAAATTTATTTGTCGAGCGCGGACTGGATGCCGCGCAATCTTGATCGGCGGCTTGAAATTCTTTTCCCTATTCTCGACCGTAAACTCAAAAAGCGAATCGTCGAGTATGTGCATGACATTTTTCGGGATAATCAAAAGTCGCGCGTATTAAATTCAAAAGGTGAATATGTCCCTAAGCAGCCGCAGCCGGGTGAAAAACCTTTTCGAGTTCAGGAATATCTATGCCATGAAGCTTTGAAGCGCGAAAAAAATAGCCGCACTGTCCTGCCCGAAATCCGCCCCCAAAAGCCTAAATAACAAGCTGATTTTTTAGGTCCTATTGTGTTTGCCCTACAATAACTATATTGTTCCGTCTATTTTGATATCAAATGCCATATGTTGCTATTTTTTAAAATTTTTATAAAGTGTTTAGCAGTGTATCTTTTATTTAGGGAACAGTGTATGAAAAATAAGTGCAGCTCTACAAAAAGGGTTTTGGTTTGGTGGTTAATCATCCTGCAGTGTGTCTGGATGTTAACGCCCAGCGATGTCTTTGCGCTCTCATGCTCGGATCTCGGGAGGCCGGAAGATGGCGGGTTTAGTTGCACAGACGGCGAGAATGGTGTTTCCGTTACAACCCTTCGCGCTGTGAATTTGGATTTAGGAAACTTTGACTCTGTCGCTGGAAGCTTGAATGTATTTGATTTGTCCTTAGGCAACTTTACCGCAAATGTAATCGGAAGTAATCCCACCTTAATCGGCGGAAAATTTGAGATTAAGAACGGCATCATGAGTATTTTTAATGCCCGGGGTGTGCATGTGTTAAGCACAGCTGACTTTAAGTTTGAGAATGGAAGCTTGCTTGCGGCAGCGGGCAACATGAATAAAATCACCGGGAAGATTGACGCAACAGGCTTTGTGCTGAATGAAGGCAAGTTTCACGGAACAGGGGATGTGGCATTCGTAGGCAAAGCAGTTGAGAACAAAGGCACAATTAATTTACCGTTGAATCGAGTCTTTCTCGGAGCCGGTAAAGCCGTGACAGTTGGGTTGTCAGGCGATAATTTAGTTTCCGTGGTAGTAGCCGAGGGTGACGAATTAGGCGCAGGAGAAGAAGTATTTGATTTCGAAGGAAAGAAGGTCAAGAACCAGATTGAAAACAGCGGCAAGATCACAGGCCACAAAATCACACTGAATGCCAAAGGCGTCGACAGTGTCTTTGAGAAAGCGATTAATCTTAAAAGCGAGATCAAAGCCGTGGATGTGGATACGAACGACCGGGGCGAGATTGTGATGTTGTCGATGGATGATATTTACAGCAAAGCCATTTTAGAAGCTTCGAAGCTGGAGTTCAGCACGGCTGATCATAAGGTTGATTTGAGTGGGTCGCTTAAAGTGTACGATTTTAAGATCAATAAAAAAACCACAGTCAATGGCGGTGATGCCAAGATTAAAGTTTCAAAAGATTGGCAGAATGATGGCGTGTTCAACGGCGAGCAATCGGAAGTGGAATTTAAAGATGCGAATCAAGTGAGCACAGTGACGGGAAATAATACTTTCCATAATTTTACGGTGAAGACACCCAAGAAAGAAATTCATTTTGAAGCCGGAAAAACACAAACTATTACCGGGGCTCTCACCGTTCAAGGTGCTTATGCCGAGCATGTGAAGTTGCTTTCAACCGTGGATGGTGTGGAATGGAAAATCAATCCGCTTGGCGCGATCGATATTCAGTATGGGTGGGTGAAGGATTCGCATAATTTAAACGGCACCAAAATTATTATGCGTCATTCCACGAATCGCGGCAATTCGATTGATAGGGATCCGACAGGGCATTGGGTTGGACCGGCTTTCGGCCTTTGGTCTGATGGTAACAATTGGGCGGATATGGATGGCGGTACCGGCGGAACGGCATTTGGTGGTGCTGATCCGGGGGGCGGTGACGATCTTATTTTTAATCTTAACTCATATAGCTATGGTGATAGTTTGTATGGTGGCGGAACTTTCAATAGTCTCACGCTCACCGGGACATCCACTAATACAACAGTACACTTGTTGAGCGAGTTGACTGTCGCTAATCTCAATATTTTTGGGCAGACTTTAAGCATAGATGGGCAAAGCTTAACTGTTACCAACTTGCTTAACAATCAAGGCACCATTAAATTGTTTGGCGATGAAAATTTGTCTGTGGGAGACTTTTCTCAAGGGAGTGGGAAATGGTATTACATGGGCACAGGATTTGGTAGAGATGTTGAATTGAAAGGGCTTTATAGCAATACTGCAAACGCCTATAGAAACTACTATGATTTAGAAATTACTAATGGTTCGTATCCCCAGCAGAATTACAATCTCTTTAGTAATAATCTACATGTGGACGGGCGCTTCGACCTTACCGGTGGAAAATTGTACGGCAGCAGTAGTCAGCTTACGGTTCAAGGATTAACAACGGTTGGAGGACAATATTTAGTTAGTGGATCGAGCACATTTAATGGTGGGTTGACGATAGCGGGCGGATACTTTAATGGGACAAACACGGTGTTGGACATCAATGGAGATTTCAATGTTTCGTCGGGAACTTTCATAGCCCCTTCCACAGCTTATACGGTTTCGGGAAATATGGGAGTCGGAGACAGCGTAACATTTACAAAAAATGCAGCAGGAATCATTTTTGATGGCACAACTGCATCGACTTATGACGATAGTTCTTACTTTAACAAAAAAAACATTGGAAAGGTCACGGTTGCTAAAACCGGCTCTGCTTCAAATAATAAATTGACACTTCAACAGGGTATGACTGTCGATACGATGACGGTTAACGCAAATAACACTTTGGTTTTGGGACCATCATCCGGCAGTGGAAATACAAATATATTGAAATTGGCAAATGTTGGGGCGATAGCCGATGTTTTAACAGTCAATGGAACTATGGTGTCTGGAACGAGCCTCGGCGTCACAGTGCAATATGCGGCCACAAACTCTGCGGGCAATATTAATATTGCTAATTTATCTTACAACAGCTTACGAATGTCGGGCGCTGAAACCTATGATTTGTCAGCGAGTTTGACCGGCGCTAATAAGATCAAAGGAACCGTGACGATTGATTCGGGTGCAACACTCGATTCGACCTTAAGCAATCGTGATTTGGAAGTTCAGGGAGACTTTTTTAACGCCGGAACATTTAGGGCGCGTAATGGAACGGTTACCTTTAGCAAAACATCGGGAATACAAAACCTCAATAGTGGTGGCACGACCTTTAATAATATCAGCCACACCGGAGCGGGCACCTTAGAGCTTTCGACAGGGAATAATTATACTGTGGCAAGTAATTTAAGCGTTGGCGGGACATTTATTAATTCAGCCGGTACATTTGACCCGTCTTCAAGAGATGTAACCGTAACCGGATTGACAACTGTGACGGGCGGCTCTTATCGAGCATTAAGCCAGCGCCAAACTTTTAATGGCGGGTTAACAGTTTCGGGTGGAACCTATGATGCGGCGTGGGTTGGAACCACGGATGTGAATGGTAATGTCACGATAGGAGCTAATGGGACGTTTAAAGGAGATTTTGCCCGCATTACTGTTTCCGGCGATTGGAATAATATGGGCGGCGAATTCATTGCGGGAAAAAGCCATGTTTTATTGGATGGGGCGGGGGTGCAGAATTTAACAGGCGGAGGGGACAGTTTCTGGGACCTTACGCATTTTGGGGCAGGGCAGGTTCAATTACAAGACGATATCGCTGTGGCAAATAGTTTTTCAAATGCGAGAGGCCTATTTTATAGTAATAATCACACCATCACACTTCCGGCAGTAGAAAAAAAGCCCACGCGCAGGGTAATCAACCCTGTTGCAAACGGAAATGTACCGGTTACGCCACCGGTGGGAGGAAGAGATCCTTTTGGCCGGAATTTTGAAAATAAAGATCGAGGAGACCCATTTAAGCGCTTAAAGATTTCAGCGCAAATGCGCTTGGATAATATTAAACTTGCATTCGGCAGAAATCGGAATATAGCGGACTTTAGCAAAATTGTGTTTAAGAAGCAAAGTTTGAATGCGGGAAGAACTGATTTTGATTTAAGAGCTGCGGATCTCGGATTAAACAGCGGAATCGAAGATTTTCAAAAAATGATTTTTAGTGCTCAGTCCAAGTCGCTGGGTGAACGTAAAGAAAATGAAATTAAAAAAACGGGGACTTCCTTCTCGAATATCATCGGACCTGTGAAAGTGGTTGCTGAAGACGGAACCATTTATGATGCTAAGGAAGGCCTGAGTTTGCAAAAAGGAGATCAGGTTTGGACGGGCGCCGGAGCGAAGGTGGAATTGGCCATGACTGACGGCAAGAATATTGTGACCGTGAAAGAAAATTCGGCCGTAAGTATTCATAAAAATACATCTTTCCAAACCGCGGCCCCCGAAGATCTGCTTAAAATAGCATTCGGTAAAGTTTCCGTTGTGGTATCAGCAGACGATAGCAGCTCAAGCTTCGTAGTCCAAGTCCCAAACGGTATGGCCGGTCTCCGCGGATAATTTACTTTTTAAGTGGTAAGCGGTAAGCATTAAGTAATAAGCTGTACATTTAGGGCTTAAAACTGATGACTTATAGCTTGAAACTTCTTTTAATTCAGCCGCCGGTGCAGGATTTTTATGATACGGATATCCGCCTCCAGCCCATTGGTCTCGCGCATTTAAAGGGTGCGATTCGAAAGCATCTTCCCGAAGTTAAAGTGGTGATACGGGATTATCATCATGGCTGGGGACGTAAAACAATCTCGATCCCGAAAGAATTGCTTTATCTTCGCGATTATTACGCGCATCACGACAAAAGCCCTTTTTCCACTTTCCATCATTATTATCATTTCGGCGCGGGCTTTGATGAGATTGTAAAAGACGCCCAAAGCCTTAAGCCCGACTTAATCGGAATTTCCTCGCTTTTCTCGCCCTACTATCGCGAGGCATTACGTATCGCGCATGATCTTAAAGCCGCGCTCGGCGTGCCGGTATTAATGGGCGGCTCGCATGTTTCCGCTTTACCTGAGCGTGTTCTAGCAGATGCTGCGGTGGATTTTGTGATTGTTGGTGAAGGCGAAAAACCCATCGTTGAATTCCTCAGAGAATTTTCGGGATCAAAAAATTGGAGCCAAGTTTCTAATTTAGGGTGGAAAAAAGACGGACAATTGATTTTCAATAAACGGCAGGATAACTTTCCGATCGAGGAATTACCCGAGCCGGATTTGTCGGATTTGAATCTTCAAAATTATTTATATGATAAAAAGCCGCTTAGCTTTGTGGTGACTTCACGCAGCTGTCCGCATCGCTGTACTTTCTGTTCGGTGCATCAAACTTTTGGGTTTCGTTACCGCCGCCAAAGCGTCGCCAAAGTTCTGGCCGGAATCAAAAACCGTTATGAACAGGGCGTTCGTGTTTTTGATTTTGAAGATGACAATTTGACTTACTATAAAGATGAAATGAAAGACTTGTGTCGCGGCCTCATTCAATTATTCCCAAAACAGGATGTACAGTTTGTGGCAATGAACGGAATCTCGTATTTAAGTTTGGATTCTGAGCTTATGGGGCTCATGCGGCAAGCCGGCTTTACGCATTTGAATCTGGCGCTTGTCAGTTCGGATATTACCGTTCGCGAAACGACGAAGCGGCCGCATACGATTCCCAAATATCTGGAAGTGGTGCATGAAGCGCAGAAACTGGGATTTCAGATAGTTTCATATCAAATCCTTGGGCTTCCCAACGAAACACTTGATTCGATGATTCAGACACTTGTCTTCAATGCGCGTGTTCCGGTTTTGATGGGCGCCTCGATGTTTTATATGACGCCGAATTCTCCAATTGACAGGTCATTGCGAGAAGGCCGGCAGGCCGACGAAGCAATCTTTGCAAATGATGGATTGCCACGCTCCCTGCAGTCGCTCGCAATGACAAAAGAAATAGCCGAAGAGAATATTTTTAAATCGCGCTTAACAGCCATGGCTTGGGAAACGGACGATTTTAAACGCGAAGATATTTATACTCTCTTTATCACGACACGCATTCTTAATTTTCTAAAGGGGCTTAACCTGCTTCATGACGAAGCGGATTTGGAAGGGTCGCTTGAAATCGCGCGCCAAAACGGCGGACGCGATCTTTTGGGAGCTGAAACTCTGGAAAAATTACTGCGCGGCGAAGGCTTGTTCGCGGCGACCAGCTCAGGGCTGAAGCCTGTAATGAAATTTAAAACAGATTTGTTTTTTAAAGTTTGGAATCAGCTTGAATACATTACAACTCAGTCAAATCGAAGGCTTTTGTTGAAAGTCCCCTCAATTTCAGCGGCAAAGGACTTATCAATCACCGCAGCTATCACATAGCATTTCACAGGATCACGCGTATATTACTGGTATGCATTCAAACTTTGTCTTTAAAACTTTTAAAAGAGAGGAATTAGAATTTCAGTCGGTTTAAAGTATCGCTTTTGAAACATTCAGCTGCTCAAGCAACCGATGCTACGCTCGGAACTCGCATCTGATGTTTCAAAGGCGATTTTTTTGCAATAGTGGGTGGTGGGCTAAAAATGGAGAAGCTGGGCCGCGAATACTACGTCACGCGAAGACGCTTTATTTGCCGCGATTATTCCTGCCTCGAATATCAAAGCAGCTTCCCATTATGCTTTTTTCCGGTTCTGCTTAGCCGAACCGGAAAAAGGTAAGGTGGGAAACTAGCCCTACGTTAAAATTGAAATGACGAGTTCGTCATTTCTAAACAATTCTCAGGGCTGTGCCGCGTCTACCGAAAAAATAAGTCGTGGCGCGGCCTAGATTGCTGAGGTCGAGATGGGTTGTGGCAAATTAAATAGAAGAGCCTTCGAGGAAGTTAGATTTCTATAATTTGTTTCTCCGCTTCTTGCCTCCATACCCTTATTTCAAAGCTCCAAGCTACTTTGGATTTGAAAATCTAACGGAGCGGTATCGGCTTTTTGCGCAATTAAGTAACAGTAATTGTTTTAGGCTTAACGGTTTCCGCGGTATTCTTTTTAGGAATGCGTACCTGTAACACGCCATTCTCATACTTTGCGGAAATTTGATCGGCGATAAATTCTTCGGGAATTGAAAAAATCCTCTGAAAGCTTCCGTAACGCCGTTCGACTTTGATCAGATTTGAGGTTTTGAATTCATCTTCAACTTTGCGGTCGCCTGAAATCGAAATTTCCGGGCCTTTGACTTCAATATTAATTAAATCTTTTCGCATGCCGGGCAAATCCAAAAGCAGGTAAAAAGCGCCGTCTTTTTCCACGACATCGCTGCGGACAGTGCTTTGGGGTTCGACATAACCTTTTTTCTGTAAATCATCCATGCCCTGATTTAGGAATTCGCCCATCTTTTTTTTGAGGCGTTCAATTTCAGGTAATGTTTCCTGTCCGGAAGGGGAATTGGCCCAGGTCGACGCCGTTTTGTACGCGGTTGTGGTGCGTCCCCAAGGATCACTTTGATCTGTTGCGGCATGGCCGGTTACGGGACAAAGTACGAATAAAAAAGTGGCAAACAAGCTCGCTGCGGATTGATTCAAATAAGATGATTTCATAATTCCTCCATATGAATGACCTATGATAGCACGCTTTTAAGACGATTCGAAAGACGGGTTTCTTCAGTGAATCTTACGGAAAGTAAGATTAATACGCGGGCCGCATGGTTTTGCCTCTTTCGGGACGCCATGCTTCCACAGTTTTTGAGTTGTGCCTCGCATCACAAGCAAAGAGCCTGAAGTCAAAATATAGATTAGAGGCTTTTGAATAAGCGGATTTCGGGGTTTTAAAATGAATTTCCGTGTTGCTCCCAAGCTTACGGACGCGATAACAGGTGCAGGTCCGAGTTCTTTTTCATCATCACTGTGCAGCCCCATGCTGTCATGCTGATCGCGGTAGAGATTGAGCAGAACGGAATTAAAAGAAGCTTTGCAGAGTTTTTCCAGCCGCGATTTGATTTCAAGTAATTCAGGAATCCATGGAAGCGGTGTCATTTTTGTTCCGGAGTAGGCGTAGGCCGCGTTTGTATCTCCGTACCATGCTGTAAGACGCGGTTCCAAAACGTCCTTGCCGAAAATTTTAATTGTTTTCTGTTTCCAGGAAATTTTTTCGGTCAGGCGCTCAAGATAACCGGCGCTTTCTTTTTCATCTAAAAAATGTTCAAAAAAATCGATATCAGGCTTCATAGAAACTCTATGGTAAAATGAAGTTATGAAAACAAAAATAGGCCTCCTTAAAACCTACCATCATACATTCGCTCCGCAGGTATTGAAACGCTGTGCGGGATTTAAACATGTGGTGCTCAATAAAGTTATTTTTGATGCAAAAATATTCTCCGCTCTGAAAGGCGTTGCGGGTGTGCACGTTACGGCAACCGGCTATAACAATATTGATTTGCATGCCGCGCGCGTAAACGGAATCGCGGTGACGAATGTCCGCGGTTATTCCACAGAGTCAGTAGTGCAAATTACTTTTTCGGCCTTGCTGACGCTCGCGTCGCGTTTTGATGAATATGACCGCGCTGTTAAAGCGGGGAAATGGAGCGGGCAGTTTTTTTTCGCGTTAACCCAATTGCCGTTTTCAGAACTTGCCGGAAAAACCCTCGGAATTATCGGATATGGAGCCATCGGTAAGCGTGTCGCGGAAGTAGCGCGTGCCTTTGGAATGAAAGTCATGGCGGCGGCTATTCCCGGGCGCAGCTATTCGGCCGCTGAGAAAAAAGTCCGTTTTCCGCTTATCCATGTTTTAAAAAATGCCGACGCGGTGACGATCCACGCGCCGTTATTGGATGTCACCCGCAACCTGATTGGCGCGCGCGAGCTCGCGCTGATGAAGAAAAGCGCTTTTCTATTGAATATGGCAAGGGGCGGTATTGTCGATGAAAAAGCGCTGGCCGGGGCATTGAAACGAAAGCAGTTGGCGGGAGCGGCAACCGATGTTTTAACTCAGGAACCGCCGCCGCGCAGGCATGTGTTGTATAATGTGCCGCGTCTGATTTTAACGCCGCATATCGCCTGGGCCAGTGTCGAAGCGCGAACGCGGGTCGTTGAGGAAGTCGCGCGCAATATTATCGCTTTCGAAATAAACATTAAACGCAATCGTTTAGTTTAGGAGAAGTTATGTCAGAGACAATCGAGTTGATTAAGAAAACCATCGAAGGCAATAAGGTCGCTCTTTTTATGAAGGGGACACCCGACATGCCGCGCTGCGGATTTTCCGCCGCGACGGTTGAAATTTTGAAAGGTTACGGCTATCCGTTTGCCGCCGTGGATATTCTGGCGAATCCTGATGTGCGCGCGGCATTGCCCGAATATTCCAGCTGGCCGACTTTTCCGCAGATTTTTATCGGCGGAAAATTGGTGGGAGGCTGCGATATCGTGCACGAACTGCGCGACTCAGGCGAACTTAAGAAATTGCTGGAAGAAGCACACCAGGCCTGATATCCCATGGCTACCGACGCTTATTTACTCGAATGTCTTAGGCTTGCGGCGGAACAGAAAGCGCAGGATCTCTTTCTTAAATCCTGGCAAATTCCGCGCATCCGCGTGGGCGCGGATGTTTTTCCGATTCAAGCCGAAGCTGTGGATGAAAAGCACCTCGAAACGATTCTTAAAAGCCTCGTCCGTGATTATCATTGGGGCCAATTGCGGCTTGAACGCAGTGTCGATTTTTCTTTTGCCGTTCCCGAATTTGTTTTTCGTTTCCGCGGCAACGCTTTCTATCAGCAGGGGCAGCTTTCCGTGGTATTGCGCCTTTTGTGGCGCGGTATCCCCACCTTTGAACAGCTTCAGCTGCCCCCGATTTTAAAAAAAGTCGCTCTCGAAAAATCGGGAATTATTCTTGTCGCCGGTGTTGTTTCAAGCGGTAAATCAACGACGGTAGCCGCGATGGTGGATACGATCAATCAGAATTTAAAGCGGCATGTGATCACCGTCGAAGATCCGATCGAGTTCGTACATACGGATAAATTATCGCTGATCGAACAGCGTGAAATCGGAACGGATTCGAAAGATTTTAACAGCGCTTTGAAATACGTGGTGCGCCAGTCCCCGGATGTGATTATGATCGGGGAAATGCGTGACGCTGAAACATTGAAATTCGCTTTGAACGCGGCGGAAATCGGCCGCTTAGTGATCTCGACCATTCACGCACAATCAGTGACTCAAATATTCGATCGTATCGGGAGCTTTTTTAAGCAGGATGAACGTGAGGCGGTCATGAGGCATTTCGCGATGAATATGAGCTGTCTGATGGTGCAAAAGCTGATCGTAGCCCAGGATCAAAAGACGCTGGTGCCGGCGACCGAAATTTTGATCGGAAATTACACGCTTCGAAAATTGGTTTTGGACAAGGAGTTTGAAAAAATTCATCAGGCGCTGATGAATTCTAGCCATGAAGGCATGCAGACATTGGACCAATCGCTCCTGGAATTGCATCAAAAGGGTTTGATCACCAAAGAATCGGCTATTCAGAATGCCCGGCGCTCGGTTGAAATGGAAAAATTGATGCAGGGAATTATTTTTACTTCCTCTTCGGGAGGGAAGATTCTCGGCTCGTGATGCTTACTATCATTCTCGTTTCCGCGCTTTTTTTCTTTATCTGGATGCTGATTGAGCCGCATCTTTACCGCGTGACGCGTTTTGAAATCCAATGCTCGAAAATTACGAAACCGATTCAAATTTTACATCTCTCCGATATTCACTTCGCTTATCCGGATAAAAAGCTTTCCCGGTTTTTTGACCGCCTCGCGAAGTTAAGTCCGGACTTGATTGTCATTACCGGAGATGTGATTGACTGCCGTGAAGGCGTCGCGGAGGCCGAAAAACAGTTTGCCAAGCTGAATTCAAAATATGGAATTTTCGCCGTCATGGGCAATCACGATTATTATGATTACCGCCTTCTTGACAGTATTCTTCTGCACAATTTGCAGGGCCTTCGCCATCCGGTTCGAAGAAACGGAACTTTAAATCTCCGCGCGGTGTATAAAAAATTAAAAATTAAAGAGCTGCGCAATCAATCCCTGCATTTGGATATCAACGGCCAGAGATTCGGAATTCATGGCGTGGACGATCCCGTGACAGGCCACGCGGATTTAACGCGCATTCGCCCCGAAAAAGGCGGCGCAGTTGTGAATATATTACTTTCGCATACGCTCGATGTGCTTTTAGGGCTTTCGGATCATGAAATTGATGTTTGTTTTTCCGGGCATACGCATGGCGGGCAGGTTTGCATTCCGGGCTGGGGCGCGGTGGTTACTCAAACGCGTCTCGG
>JAYSWD010000001.1:0-155721 GCA_043718225.1 Candidatus Omnitrophota bacterium | reverse complement strand
TTCCACCCGCAATTTCACCCGCGTCCATGTATCCTTTGATGACTTCGCGCAACAATTTTTGATCGGGAAAACTTTTAAAAATCTGTGGGTCTAAATCTCCGCTCGCGCCTTCAAGCGCCACGGTTCCAACGCCATATTCTCTCTGCATAAATTGGATAACATTGGCGATATTTTTCTGCGCGTCAGGGATGGCGTGCGCGTCTTGAATCACGATGACGGATTGGTCGGACTTGCCTTTCTCAAATTCCACCACTTCGCCGAACTTCGCAGGTAATTTCAAACCCTCAACTTGAAAAGGGCGGATTTGGACAGACTCCGTGCGTAAAATTTCTGCGCGGGCTGTGGGAACCATCCAATTATTCGTAAGTACGAATGTAAGCACGGTGAAAAGCGCTGTCGCTTGGAGTGGTTTGCTATGTGCCATCTTCTTCTATTTCCTTAACTCTAGTTTTTTAATGTTTTTGTTTACCCAATTTGAAGCCTAACCTACCAATTGAATAATTTCAAATTTTTAATGAACTTTTTCGATCTTTTGTTTTAATAAACTAGCAATGTATAACATTTAATGTTCAAAGCGCTTAGAAGACCTTTATTAGCCGCGAAGCATTCATCAAACGTTCGCATCAGGTTGAAGCTCAATTTAGTACGCGCACCAACAGGGTTTTAGGCGAAGCAAAGAAAGACGTGAAGGCAGCGTGCAAGGGAGAATCCTCTAAAATCACCCAAGGCGTTATCAACGGTATCAAGAAGTCAAAGCAGGTCGTT
This sequence comes from Candidatus Omnitrophota bacterium, assembly GCA_043718225.1. GTDB lineage: Bacteria > Omnitrophota > Omnitrophia > Omnitrophales > Aquincolibacteriaceae > Multiplicimicrobium. Next base: position 154,956 of record JAYSWD010000001.1, on the reverse strand, counting down.
GATCAACAAAATGTGGGGGCGAGAACCAAGAGCAATCATTAAAGCCAAGGGCGTATGAAAAACCGAGGGTTTGGTGAACGAATAAATTTTGGCCAAAATACATCCGTCTGTCAAACGAATCTCTGATGATTTACAATGCGTCTGCTTGAAGCCGTAAGAACTGCGGCTGCATAAAACGTGAGGAAAAAAGTGACTGACAAAGAAGACAGAAAAGACGATGCGGTTAATAAAGTATTTGTGATTTGGGAGGCAATACGCCGAAACCCAAGATATATAAAACTGCATGCCTTATTGCTTAAAAACAAAAATAACGCGGCTGGTAGTTGGAAGTATCAAATACAAATATCTCGAGAATTTGGAGTAAACATTCCAATAGACCCTTCTGAGAAGGCATCAAAAATAGGCTTCCCTCTTCTTAAGATGTATTTTCATAAGGGTGCTTTCGCGGGCGTTCCCCTCAAAGTTCTCAAACACATGAATACTTCCAAAGACCGCTATATTGATTTTCATTTGACTGCCGACATGACTAAATCATGCGATCAGCTTTGCAGTGAGTTTAAGGTTTTAATGACAAGCGTGAAAAAGAGCAGGAAAAAACTCGGTCTTGATAAACAACCCGAAATTGGCAGTAAAAAACGACTTCACATTTACGACGTCAAGGACTATGAGATTTACGACCGCGTAAATGAGCTGAGAAAGAAGAATAAAAGCACGACCTTTCACCAAATAGCAAAATCTCTACTGGCGGGCAAAGCCGCTAGTTCCTATGCCGTGGATATAGCGGCGAAAAGCCTAGAAAATACCTACGGACGGGCGTCATGGACAATCAACGGAGGATACCGAGTTTTAATGTAGAGACACTATCACTTGCTGAATCAGCGATCGTTTTAAAATAAACTCAAGCCCATTGTGTAATGACGATGGGCTTTTTTATTTAATAAAACGCAACAGAATGTGAGTGAAAATGTGTCCTACAAAAGTCAGTGCCGTTTGCTTCTATCCTATCAAGCCAACCCCTAAAGGGTTGATTGGCTTTGCTTCTTGCCAGTTCAATCATCAGCTCGCATTGCATTCCATTGCTGTTTACACCAGACCTTCTGGTTCGGGCATACGGTGTGTATTCCCCGCAAAGGTTCTTCCGAATGGCTTAACTGTAAATCTTTTTTACCCCATCAACGATGAGACTCGAAAAATCATCGAAGAGGCTATCAATGTGAAAGTTCAAGATGTGACTAAGGCTGTGTTTGAAGGAAATGGTTACCAAGCTCCGAACGAATAAATAAACGGGGCTGGATTTACTGCACGATGCAATAAGCCGTGGCAACCAACATCTCCCCCGATGTTGCTTGAATATGGTTATGTCCAAAAAACATTAAAACGAAAGAGGTGAACATGAAAGACGCAGAACCAGTAGCTCGCAACATCCACCCTTTAACAGCGGCTGCTGGAGAATGGCTCGGAAGATACTCTTGGGATTTGTACGGAACATTCACCTTCAGATTCGATACTTCAACTCATAGAGCAAAAAGTTTGTTCGAGTCCTTTTTCTTGAATCTTAAACCTGACATTCGCTATTTCGCAGGGATTGAATGGCATCGTTACCGATACTCAACCCACATTCATGCAATCGTTGGCGGTACTCAAAAGGCCGATCCGTGGTCAATCATGCGGCACTGGGATGAACTCTACGGTCACGCACGCATCTTCCCCTACGACGAGAACAAGGGCGCTCGCTTTTATGTCAGCAAATGCCTTTCAAACCGTAATTGCGATTGGGATTTCCAATTACCAAAAGAAGTCGCCGCCGCTAATTCACCTAAGGCAGGCACAACTTGATGTTCCCTCCGAAGCACGGTATTCATTGGATGATTGGGAGGATCGGTAGCAAGCAATGAAAAAAGCCCTTTTGTATGTGCGTGTTTCGAGCAAAGAGCAGGAAGCGGGTTTCTCTTTGGATGCTCAAGAAAAATTCGGTTACGACTATGCACGCCGAATTGAAGCAGAAGTTGTCAGAGTCTACAAGGTATCAGAATCTGCTTGGAAAAAAGACCGCGTTGCTTTTAATCAATTGGTGGATTACGCCAAAAAGCATCCTGAAATTCAACATGTCATCTTTGATGTAACCGATCGCATGACTCGGAATGACTTTGATAAGCTCAAAATTCTTACACTTACCAAAGAATACGGTAAAACCATTCACTTTTCACGCTCGAACAAAATTCTGGATAAAAATGCTACTCCTGAAGATGTGTTCATGCTTGATATTGAAGTGGCGGTTGCCAAAAAACAGTCCAATGACATTTCGCGCAAAACCAAAATGGGCATGCAAGAAAAAGCGGAACAGGGCATATACCCGTCCATAGCTGCGCTCGGATACACCAATAATCGTATAACTCATTTAATTGATGTCGACAAAGAAAGAGCGCCTTTGTTCAAACGGATGTTCGAGCTAATGGTTACTGGAAATTATTCACACGGAATGCTAACAGAGATTATGCGTCGGGAAGGGCTTAGAAACCGCAAAGGCAATCCCTGCCAAGACAGCGCGATAGCCCATTTTCTGAGGAATCCAATTTACTGCGGTCTTTTTCGTTGGAAAGGGAAAATTCATCAAGGGAGTCATCCTCCGATAATTTCAAAACAGCTATTTGATTCCGTTCAGGCAGTCATGAGCGGCAAGGCACGCCCCGCTTCGAGAGGAATGAAAAATTTCCCATTCAATAGCCTTCTGGTCTGCGGGCATTGCGGTTGCAAAGTATTGGGAGAGCTGAAAAAGAATCGTTACCATTATTACCATTGCAGTTTTTCTAAAGGACGGCATGCGGGTAAGAGTTATTTTCGTGAAGAAAAACTGGCTCAGTTGCTTGAGGAGCCCATAAAACGCATCTCCATAGACCAACCCACTGCGGAGTGGTTAAAGGAAGCCCTGATGGAGGATTCTAAGCCCGCAATTGAATTACGAGAGAAACGAATGAACGCCTTGAAGACACAGCTTGGTGTAACGAATAACCGCATCAGCAGGCTTTATGATGCGAAGTTTGACGGCACGTTGACCGAAGAGGCATTCGTGGCGAAGGAACGGGAATATCAAAGCCAATTGATAGAAATGAAGGCTCAAATAGCGGGAATGGAAACAACGAACCCAACTTTCGAGGTAGACGCCTCTAGAACCCTCGAACTCTGTAACCGTTTGTATTCACTATACGTTGCGGGAAATTACGAAGAAAAGGTAAAACTGCTGAAGTTGGTAGCCTCGAACTACACACTCAACGACGTAAGTATTGAGCCTATATATAGAAAGCCCTTCGGCTTTATCGCCGAAGGGCTTTCTTGCCATAATTGGCTCCCCGAACCATACTCTGCGACGACCGTTTTTTGAGATTGAATTTGCAATCTCCCTCTATAGAGCTACCAAAGGCGCGTGGAAAATTGGAGATGCTGACCATAAACATGCCGCCTCTCGTTGGCCTCTAAAAACTGTAACGGAAAGGGTTAATAAGTCAATTAATCCATAGTGTAGAGGCTTATAAGCCTACACCGGAAAAAACATATTTTGCAGAAATACTGCGGAGAAAATTTTTTATGGTGAGCTATAATTACCGGGTATATTTTTAACTAAGCTTAGATGCTTTTATATTTATGCAAAAAAATTTCAGCGATTCATTTTTAAAGAAAACAATCGAAGTGTGGCAGCCGCGATATGGACGTCCTCTAACTATGGAAGATGCCCGTGAAATCGCATTCAATACAACAGCGCTGGTAAAGTATCTTGCGAAACTAAACGAAAAATACAACACGGAATCTCTAAAAATCAGCCCGGAAAATACATGACTAAAATAACAAAAACTTCAAAAAACCATCCAAAGCAACTTGCCCCTTTGCTTGGCGATATCCGCCAAATGATTGAGCAAGCTAAATCAGCGGTCGCCGCTACAGTCAATACTGGACTGGCAATCCTTAACTGGAGAATTGGAAAAAGACTACAGCTGGAGACTCTCAAAGATCAAAGAGCTGAATATGGGCAGCGAATTGTCTCTACACTGTCGAGACAATTGGCATCCGAATACGGTGATGGCTTTTCGGAAAAAAATCTTAGGCATATGATCACTTTTTTTGAACGGTTCTCAAATGAGCAAATTGTCTCTACGCTGTCGAGACAATTGACTTGGAGCCATTTCAAGGAGATCCTCTACTTAAAAGATGATCTGCAACGCGACTTCTACGCTGAAATGTGTCGCGTAGAACGCTGGAGCGTGCGCGCCCTACGTCAAAAAATTGACGGCATGCTCTTTGAGCGCACAGCGCTTTCCAAAAAACCCGAGAAATTGGCAAAACTGGAACTTGCCAAACTCCGCGAAGAAGACAAGCTTTCACCTGATCTTGTTTTTAAAGACCCCTATTTTTTAGATTTTCTCGGCCTTAAAGGAACCTACCTAGAAAAAGATCTCGAGGCCGCCATTCTCCGTGAACTGGAATCGTTCATTATGGAATTTGGTTCCGACTTCTCATTTGTCGCCCGCCAAAAGCGAATCACTGTTGGGAATGACGATTTCTATATTGACCTGCTGTTTTATCACCGCGGTTTAAAACGTCTTGTGGCCATTGAGCTCAAGCTCGAAAAATTCAAACCCGAGCACAAAGGGCAAATGGAATTTTATCTCCGCTGGCTTGATAAACACGCACGCAAGCCCGGCGAAGAACATCCCCTCGGTATCATTCTTTGCGCGGGCAAGTCAGACGAACAAATTGAGCTGATGGAAATGGGTAAAAGCGGTATCCGTGTCGCAGAATATTTAACTCAGCTCCCGCCCAGAAAGCTTTTGGCCCAAAAACTCCATAAAGCAATCGAAGCCGCAAGAAACCGATTAGAGCAAAAGTAAAGTTTGTAAATATCTAGGCGGCTTCTTTAGGCTTTAAATCCGCAATGATTTTGAGAGTCAGCGGATCTTCGGCTGGCCGCTTTGCTTTGATCGGGGATGGATAGTTCATTTGTATCACTGGCATTTGACTGGTGCGGCACCAAGATTTTTTTCCAAGCCCTTGGCGGACAGGGTCGAACCAGGCATATTCATATGTGCTTTCACCGATATTAAAACATCCAAAGGCTGTTTGATCAATGGGGGTGCGGTTAGCAAAAACTTCGGCTACCTTCAAGTCTTCTTGGGATTCTTTGGGTCGGAAAAACCCATGTTGCTCCTGTCGTTTTCTTTTTCGCTGAAATTGCTGGTAGCAATGCTCGCGCCAGACTTCACAGGGCTGTTGGAAAGAATGATCGGGACCATAAAGAAGGCTTGATTCATCTCGGCCAAACACCAAAGTCTCTTTTGAAAAGATTCGGAAGGTTGCATGATCTTTCAACCTTTTTGCATATTGAGTAATCGAATAACCCGATTCAAGTAACTCCGGCCGAAAAACATAAATCAAAAGGCGATTTATTTCAATCAACGAGGACCTCTTCGAATCCAACTTTTTCATGATTTCCATTTCAAGAACTGAAAGCAACTGCTGATCGACAGCGGAACCTTTCCGACTAAGCCTTGCGTAAATAAATTTGGGGTTCCCAACTTTAAAGAGGTCTACACGATCGAGGAAATCCAATGGGCTTTCTAGCTGAGAGCTTGCATAATTAAAAAACGAGCAGGGCTCTGCAACTGCATTATCAGGTAAAACTTTAAAAGCTTGCTTTGGAAGGTCCAACTCTTTATCTGGGGCAAAAATAATAATCGGCACTCTTTGATTAGCATCATCCTTGAGAACACGCTGAAATATGTTTCTTAAAAATTTGTCCTTGCCGAACACCTGAAAATGAAAAGGCGTCAAACTATCTCGCGTGTATAGAAGTTCTCCCCGAATCAGATCAAGGCCCAAAACATCAGAACAGAGTTCTTCCTCGATTTTCTTTTTCAATCCTTGCAAATAGAATAACCGTTCCGGTGGGGTAAAAGAATTGTGTGCTCCCTGAATAATGGCCAAAATAGATTGCGGTAGCCAGTTTAGCGTTAAAATTTCTCCCGTAATGACCCATAACCTGTTGTGGAAAAATTTTTTTAAGTCACGAAATTTGCCAGCCAACTGAACGGGCACCAAATAGATTGGCCATTCTTCTTTTTTCATGAAAGCAACTTTTTGAGTGGGAATTCCGTGTCCTGAATACGCACCATCGCATTCTCTTGGGATCTCACAAGTTCGTCATAAAGCATGAAACAATAGCCCTTCGAAACATCCATTTTCTTGATCAGTCTTCTGAGGCGGGTCAGCAGGGACAAGCTCCCGCAGATGTAGAGGACATAATCCATTTTGGAATCATGGTCGTAGACCTCGAAAATCTTTCGGTAAGTCGAATCTTTTTTGGGCGTCAATTCCACCTCAACAGCAATTCCCTTCTCATTCGGAATAAAAAAACCATCCGGTACTTTATGACCGCCTTTTGTCCCGGCCCTCAAGAGCCTCTCGCTTTTCCAGTTTTTACAAAACCCAAGATTCTCAAAAATCAGTCTCACCCGCGTTACTTTCAAGCTATGGTCATAGGTGGCGAGATCAATCGATTCGAGCACGCTGGGACAGCCCCAACCCCGCAGACCTATCGGATAGAACCCTCTCACCACATCAATGCCCTCTTGCCCGAGCAAGTAGCTTTCCGGGTCTCCTTCCCTGACCGAAACAGTTTTTAAATAACCAAACTTTTTCAGCTTTCGAATCCGAATCTTTGCGTAACTTTCTTTGCCTTCAAAGATGTACTTAATCACAAAATCTCTTCTTACAAATCCTTCATCACCAATCGTCTTAATTAACCGTTCATCCCTTAATCCAATCTCAACCTTCTTCCAGTTGGGTTTACTGTATTTTCTTGTCATCCGTGTAGATTTCCTCTTTTCATTTGATCATCCCTCGCTAACTTAAATTGCCGAATGAGCCGCTATCGACCACCATCTCGAATCCATCAATATGATGAGAGAGGGTGGTCGATAGGCATTTCAGCCCACGGCTGAAACGGCGAAACGAGGCAGCACAATAATTTAGCGCGGGTCGAACACTCCCCAGGTATATACATCGTGAGATGTATATACCTATGTGGGGTTTACTTTCCGAACAGCATTTCAAATTCTGTCCTGTTTCGTTCATGCAGCTTTCTCTGTATTTGTTTCTTCCGGCCTTTCACATGCTTTGGGGTGTAGAGGTTTTGTTAAACCTCTTTTTTCCGCTAATCTCAAAACACCTCGCGCTAAAAGCTCACAGGCCTGATCGATTCTTTCTTCATCGCTGAGATGACTAAAAATCCGAATCGCAGCAGTTTTTTTTGTGAGCTTAGGCACTCTGCTTTACCTCCTCGACCCACGGCATGGCATCTTTTTGGGTGAGAAGATTGCGGGCACAATCCGAAAGATAGAGCAGCTTCGGATTCCCGCGATCAAGCAAACCTGCTTCAACCAATTTTCGGATTCTCTGAAAGGCCGCTTTTGCTTTCTTGGATTTTCCATACCAAAATCGCTTTTCAAGATCCGCCGAAGTCTTGGCTCCATCAGAACGGATCAGCCGGAAAATCTCCAAGTCACGATCATTTAACCGAATTGGATACTTGCCCTGAAAGTTACCTGTCATCGCGTAATACCTCCTAAATCTGAATTGAAAATACCCGCAAGCAGACAAAGTCTGCCCATCAGGTTTTTTCCATTTTTAGCGAGGCTGGAAAAGCCTTTCACGATTTGTGGAGTCATGTCTCCACAGAACAGGGTTTTAAATCCCAATATGAGTGACTTACCTAACGAGGGCTATTAGAAGTCATCCGTAAACCCCTCTCGGAAAGTGGCCGTTTGCTAACGGCCTGCGGCTTCGTCATACTCGTCGTCCATACTTCATTCAGTATGGACTTCTCGTCTTCCTTGCCTCGGCTCGTTAATCAAACCAGCCCATTCTCGAGCAGGGTCTACGGACGGCTTCTGGAACGCTTTGTCAGAGGAACATATCTAGCGTTCCGGTAAGTTTCCGTGTCTTTGGCCAGCACACGGACAAAGCTGGCAACGCCAATAAGACGCACTTCGAAGTCGGCACATTCAAAAAAATCTACACATGCCCCCTATAGTATTGGGCAAAAACACCCCCTTTGGGCGCCCCTTTGTCAACCTTTCCGTCTATACAAAAATAAATATTCATCCGGGTTTTCCGACGCTGTAATAAAAGGTGGTTTTTAGAAAGGAAAGAGGATCGAAATTAGGGCGAGAAAAAAATCGCTAATTCTTGTTATTTAAAACTTCATCCAGAGATTTTGTATACAAACAGTAATCGCAGCCGGGGCTGGATTTGGGGATTTGGCTGCCGTTGAGGCATTTGTGAATATCTAAGATTGTAGCTTCGACCCAAGCGTCATCTCCTTCATAGGGAATCACTTTGATATCAAACTCGAGCTTGGCATCAAAAGCTTCCCGATCACTATCGCCATTGCAATAAACAAAGTATCCGGTATTCGAAACTTTGAAACCGTTCCGGCGAAAAAGCCATTGATAAATTTCCATCTGTCGTTTGTAACCAATTTGCCAATCCGCATCCAAAGTTACTTCCTCGACTTTTGAAGTCGCCTTGTAATCCACAATCAAAAGCTCCCCAGATGGCTTCACCCAAACGTCATCCACACCGCCCGTGATCATCAAATTAGTCACCGGATGCAAATAAGTAATTCCCCGCCGCAATGCGTCGCGCCACTCATCCATTTTTTCATGCTGAAACGGAACGGCATCTATCCCATAAGATTTCATTAGTGGATGCGGTAATTTTTTAGCGCGGTGAGTATCAAATTCTTTCTTGAGAAGCTTATCCACAGCCGAGTTCAAGCTAAAAGGAAATCCAGGCGGGCGATCCAACCCCAGTCGACGATCTATATAGAAGCAACGTGGACAACTCACAAAAAGATCAATCCGCGAACGACTTAAACGGAATGGCTCGCTAGCTTTCGGCTCGTACAGATTCCGCTTTCTTTTGCCCTTATAGTATTGAGACATTTATTTTTTCAACCTTTTAGAAATGTTGCAATTTCTATCGCATCAAATGGGTTTTAAAAACATGTGCTGCAGTTACGGGCGCTTTATCATTAATGTGTTGTGGCTTATAGAACCAAAAGTTAATCGGACATTTAGGATTTCGAGTTTGAAATCCTTTGGTCGTTTTGAGGCTTATCGGTAATTTTTTAGATTTATATCTACTGTCCAAATGCCGTATAAAAAAACATTTCTCGCTGTCCCCAGATGAGAGCTTCTGTGGTTGCGCTAATTCATTAGCAAACAAAGACAGCACATCCTCTTCTTTCAACAGCCAATTTAAATACTTTCCAAAATCAGATCTTGAATACACGGCCATCCCAACAAAAAGATCTGCCATCTGTATCAAAGGCTCTTCGTGTGACTTTTTTTGAGCAATCCTATCAATTCCGAACTCATGCTTAATCGACACAGAGATTTCTGTTGGTGACCACACATGTCTTTCCATGCGATGTTCAACATTTATGGATTCCAAAATTGATTTAATAATTTGCCAATCTATCTCATCTTGTTCATCTGGGAATAATTGCCATGCCCAGCGCGAAGGCCATTTTTTCTTTAGAACATTTTTAAACAGCTGATAATACATGATCTGAAAATTTCTGCGATCGTCACGCCCGGAAATATTATGTCTTTCATCTTGCGTATCCCAAACCAGTACATCTATCCTCATTTTGTTGAGAACAGCAAAACTTAATGCTGCCTCAGCCATCTTGATCGCCGCTAAACGGTATTGAGCAGTCCTTAGCTTTTCCCATTTAAATTCTCTTACATTTGACTCTTTCAACAGCCGAATGATTTCATTTCGAATTTCTGCAGAATGATCTTCATGGCAACTTATTAAGCCTACTCCACGATAACGTCCTTGGTAATGTTTTGATTCATCTGAGAAGGCCACGCCTCGCATATTTACCCCTTAGCTAACTTTCATTCCACAACAGAACCCGGCGTGCCCCTACCGATATTTAAAAATTCCAAATCTTAGGATCAAGCGCCATAAAATCTGAAAATTTATCAAAAGAGAGCACTTTTGTTTTTCTGGCCAACCCTTGTGAAAAAACTGATCTGATTCTTTTTCTTGCGTCTTTATCGGGATTAACAACAACCAGTGAGTTTAAATGCTTAATATTTGTCCGAAAAAGAGTAGAAGAGTGCAAGTCATTAGGCGGCATTGAGTAACCAATCACTACAACGCTTTTTGCTCGCCGAACCTCTTGTGCTGCTTTAATCCACAAATCACCAATTGGTCCCTCATCAAATTTCTTATTCCACTCCGGTGGAATAATTGAGAATACCCGAACTCCATTTTGTTGCGTGTAAGGTCTTACCTTTAATTCAACAGTGGGTTTGGCTTTGAGATTCTGCTTCTGCTGTCTGTCTGAAGGCATTTCGATTTTAAAATGAAGCGACCCGTGCAATTTTAACAATTTAACGGTATCATTTTGGCTTGCAACCTTTTCGGGCTGCCACTTCGTTTCGCCTTTAAAATTATGGCCCCAATACCCGCCATCAAAACAGTATCCGGATCTGGCATTCCATTTTCCTCTACCATAGTCACGCAAGGCATAATCTAAAACACAATCGTAATTAAATGACACAACCACATCGCGTGGCTTTAACATTTTTTCAACAAATTTCCTATGATGTCTGCACAATTTGGGATGCAGTGTAAAGCTCGTCCCCGAATTATTTTCCTGCATAATTGACTCTTCAAGCACTGTTGCTATTGCTTGAGTTAGTCGATCTCGCATTTTTTTATATCGCTTCACATCATCGTCCTCTTCCCGTCGAAGATGCTCCAACATGCGAATTGTTTGATCCATTACAGAAAAAACTGTTTCCATGCTTACATCAAAATTTTGCCCAAACAAGTCGACCACATCAGACATCACCTGTTCTACAAGAATTTTATTTTTTGCATGCTTTGATCTTTGAAGCTGCGTAAAAAAATCAGCATCCAAGGGGGGCAGGCAAGGATTTACATGGGGCTTAACAAAACTACACCCGCGAGTAGCTCCAGCTCCAAATACAAAAAGGGCCATTAAACGCTCCGAGCTTTATCGAGGCGATTTTTGACAAGCTCACAGACCGCCCAATAAACTTCTTTTCGTTCAACGGGGGTCAAACCTATTGCATCAAAAACTATATCGTCCAATCTTTTGCGATCTGGCATAGGGTTAGGTTCTTGCTCACGAATATTTTTTTCTTTTTTCATTCCGCATTCTTCAAAAATTGTTTTAACTTCGCGGCGAAGAAAAGAGTCGAGTCCGGATAGATTTTTACTACTAAAAAGTTTTGGATTTACTATCAGGGAGTCCTGTACCTCATAGACCATCAAACTGCGCGGACCACCGCCTCCACCTAAATCCCTTTTTAACACCTCTCCAAAGAAATAATAGATTGTGGCATTGCAAAGCAACTTAACTGGCAAATCAACTACCGCATAATAAAGCCGACAATCAGCCGCTATTAAATCGTTCGAAACAAATGTTGCCAATCGCTCACGGATTTCTTTGCCCCAAAAAATATTCCCACATTGTTCACCGATCTGCCACCAGTTCTTGCGAGCTTTGATACTCTCTAAATTTTGAAATCCTTTTATTTGTGACCCCTTCGCCGAACCTTGACGTATTTCGATCACTGCTCTTTCGCCTGCCTCTATATACTTTAAGACGTTAGAAGATTTAAGTTCGTCCTTAGTTTTATTACAAATTAATGCTTTAACCTGCAACTCTTTTGGGTCAAGCAGAATACTTCTACATTCTCTGGGGCTTTTAATAACCGATTTCAGAAATTCCTTTTCAATCCCCCATTTTTTGACTTCTTCGCTATCAAGATAAAAAAATTCATTGGCTCCAGTTTTTATCCCAAACCGCACATCGGCGATATCGCCTAACCGGATAAGTTTGCCTTTACCCTTCTCAAGAATGGTAAAAAAGATATCGGGTGCACGGAGATATTTGCCACCCCACTTATCCCCAATATATTTGCCGGTAACAGCAATCACCGGTGCTTCTTCATCCGCCTCAAGCCCACCTTTAAAAAGACTTTCATTTGTAATGGGATAGACGCGAAATTTCTCATTCGCCACAATTTCTCGGGTTCGTTCAACCTCAAGCAGATTTTCAGTGAATACTACTTCTTCAAATGGCAACTTAAAAGCCACAAACTTGACCATGTGCTCTGAATCAACTTTTTTTACAGGGGCACCAATTACGCTAACAATTGTATTTACATCTGCTGCGGCAAAACTGCGCTTAGAATGATTGTCAAAAATGAAATGTATGGGGGCATAGTTCAATAAAAATTTCTGTACCCAAACGCCGTAGCCAACATCAAGCCATGAATTAGAACAGATAAAAACATGAATGCCTTTTTCATTCAAAAGTCTGAGCGAGCGGATATAAAAATAGGTATAAAGATCAGACTGAGCATTTATTTTTTCCTTCTTGAACTCACGGGAAAAATCACCCAGAGCCATCTCGGCCAAAGCATCTTTGTATTCCTTGGCATTAGGAATCTTGCCTAAAGGATCGGCAATCGCCTCTTGTCGAACATATGGTGGATTCCCAACGATGATATCAAAACCATTTTTATCGGAAAAGATTTCGGCAAATTCAATATTCCAAACCAGCGGTCTATCTTTGCTCCGAAGCGCATCCAATTCTTCTTCGAGCTCTTTGATTTCAGATTTCAAGGTAGCGACATGCTCCTTGTTCAAATCAAGCCGCAACTGCTCTTGCGCCGGTTCGCCCCAAAAGTCCTTTTGCTTAACCGGCAGCTCTCCCAAATGCGCAGTCAGTTGATTTCTTTTTTTGTTGATTTCCGCACGCAAAATGCCATCAAATACTGTAAATTCAGCCTGTCTAACCTCCCAAGCGTCTTGACTTTTATTTTGATAATAATTATTTTTTAGTTCTTTCAGCTGCGTAACCTTAGCTTTAACTGCTGGCGGAATATTCGCATGCCCTACTACAGGAAATAGCTTCTTGCCAATCCGCTGAACCAATGAGTCCCCCTGTCGAACTTTAAAGTCAAGACTAGGCAGAATTGGTTGCAATGAATCACGAAGAGAATCGGGAGCATCAATAAAAAGCGTAATCCAAAGACGAAGCTGTGTAATCCAAACCGCCCATTGCTTTACTTCAACGCCATACAGTGATTTTGAAATAATGCGCTCTTTTCTTTGAAATGCATCCAACTTGTACTCTGGGTCTCGAACCCGGCTCCGAAGATCATGTTCAACTTCATCCAAAACGTGCAGCATTCCAACGAGAAAAGCGCCTGAGCCCACGGCTGGATCACAAACCGTAACTTCCGTAATCAAATCGATTAATTCTTTTTTCTGGTCGGTCGTAAAATCGCCACGCCGTTGCTGTGCCGCAGAAACGTTAATACCTCCTTCCAAAAAGAACAATTCATAAAGATCCTTGAGAGTTATCTTGCTCGTATTATTCCTCTCAAGCCATTTTACAAGCGCAATACGACACATAAAATCAACTTCGGTTCGTGGAGTGTAAACTGCACCATTCTCTTTGTTCACAAGTCGTTCAAAAATAATCCCTAGAAATTCTGGATTCAACTCCAGCTCTTCGTCATATAGCGTATTTTCCTCAATAGTAAAGTTGTATGAAAAAAGAAAATCAAAAAAATTAAAAATGGCCTCGTCCGTTACAAAATAACTCTCTTTGTCCAGCTCATGTTCTTCAAAAAGACCACCATTCAGGAATGGCGCCATTTGAAAAGCTTGCTCAACATGCGGAGGGAAATCATTATCTTGGTATGAAACCTTACGGCCAGGGGGCGAATTCAATGCTTCAAAGAAAAGTGGGCGCAGCCACCGTCCGTAGAAAGAGTCTTTCTTAGAGTTTGACTTTTCGTAGTCCCGCGCAAGGTTCGACATAAAGTTTTTGTCATCCCCTAGCCAACCGCGCTTTTGAATAAAGCCTAGAAATAAAATACGTATTGAGAAAAGAAGAGCAAAGTCTTTTGTGGTAATCGCATCCTTTTGATCTTTTATTTTTTTTACCGAACCACACAGCCCGTCAAACTGCTTACTAAAATCCAGGTAGAATTCATTCGTTACCTTTGCAAGCGAAAAAGCTTCTTTGACTTTGTCGAGGCTAGTAAAATCATTTCCGCCAATTTGATTGCGGAAAGTCTTGTTGGGCAAAGCCGGAGATGCGTAATAAGTAAACCTCTTAAAATTACTTGTTTTTATTTTTGTGCCAATATATTGGCGGTAAATTAAGCTGAAACGAAAGTTTCCGCTACCATCGTGAAATATAAATATTCCTGCATCATAAAAACTAGGTTTTAGAATTTCGCACCCAAAATCATATTGCGCTTTTTTCCCTGAACGCTCTGACAATGGATTGCGCACCTGCGCAACGACAACGATTAGCTTGTTTTCGCTATCAGCAAATTGAACTTCTCCTAGCTTTTGAGCTTGGCTAAATTGATCACGCTCTCGAATGGAAACCGGTGGCTCTTTGCTGATTTTGAAACGAGGATTTTTTGATCTAAAGAAATGAGTGGCTGTTTCGGAGGTAAAATTATTAATCAGCTGGTCAATCAATTCGGAACTCATTAGGTCTCTAATTTTTGATTTTCTATTGCGATAATAACTTGCGAACGCAAATTAGTTGCTTTTTGTTTTTCTTTTAAAAGATAGCTATCACCCATTGCCTTTCTAATAAGCACAACATCCTCAACTGTTTTCTGACATTCTTTTTCTGTCGTCATCTTGAAATTTGTAATACGTCGCAAAGTATATTCAGGCAAGGTGCCATAATCTGTAATATCTTCCCGAAGCATTTTCAGAAAAGATAAATGTGACATTAAGCTAGGCCAAGGGGTGGAGAGAATGGCTTGTATATTACTAAAGGCTCTTTTTTCAAGACTAGTGTTGGTTGCTTCAGTCAAATGATCTTCTTTGTAGTCTTTAGCAGCAACATAGCGATCCCAAAACCGACCCGAAAGCGATAGCCCTTTTTCTACGGGGTCACATGAAATTTGATCTAAAATTTCTTCCAAAGTAACAGCTGCAACGATACTTTCATCACTTGAAGGATCAGAAGTAACTTTACGCGCAAACAAACGGCCCTTTTTTATAAAAACCAAAAGCGATTTTTCTGAAAATGCCTTCGCCACCTTTATTCTTGCCGGATACTCTTTGATTGCATTTAAAATACCAGGATGCATGTCGGCAAAATCACTTATCAGACGGCGTGCCTTTGTATAAAAACTTTCTTCCATAAGCTCTTCAGGATTTTGCTGAATACGCTTAAATAGTGCTGCAGGCGTAGGTTCTTCATCCGCATCAAAAATACGCGCATCTTCTCCAAGCGTGTTATGAATTAGAAACATTTTGTGCTGAGCGATCTCACGGCTCCGAACATATGAGGCGCCCTTTTCTGTCGGAAAAAAGTTGATGATATGGAGCTTGTCAAAAACTTTTTTACTAATGCGATTAATGCGCCCTACGCGCTGTATCACCCGAACCGGATTCCAAGGAATATCATAGTTCACAACCATTCCAGCGCGATTCAAGTTGAATCCTTCTGAAATTTTGTCTGTCGAAATTAAAATATCGAAATTATTTTCTTGATCAACTAATGCCGCATCAAAGTTTTGATTAATGTCTTTGATTTTTGAAGGCGACAAGTCGCCACTCACAACCAAAACACGACTTTTAAATTCTTTGGCTAAATATTGGTTAAACAAATGCTGCACTGTGTCCGCATATTCTGAAAAAATTAAGATTTTGCGCTTAGGTTCCCCCGGAGCAGGTTTCTTTTTGAGCTCTTCTTTTATATGTAAAACAAGACATGCAGCCTTAGGATCTTCCCTAACAAGGCGCAGTGCTGTGAGACGTTTAATCAGCTCATCAAACAAATTAATATCGTTTTGAATGTCTTCAAAAAATTCATCGCATTTATCAAATTTTTTGGTGTCGTAAATACGTTGATTTTTAGGATAAGTTCCCGCTTCCAGCTTATCTGAAAACTCTTTGAGTCTAACCTCGATTTCATCCTCATCCTTATCGTAAATTGCCTCCAACAAGCCGCGGTCTAGTATGTACTTACCGTCTGACTTCTTTATGAATTCAAAGACCTTCTCATGCACAGCCTTCAGATTCTCAACGCTTTTTGCGAAAGCTCCAAAAGAGCTTTCAAAACGCTTCACTAACAAGCGTCGCATAAAATCGAACAAGTTCCGCTGCTGTTGAAGTTGCCGCTTGTCATCTTCCTGATCATCTTGCTTCGGTTTTTGTTTATTTAAATCACGCTCATATTCAAAAGGCCGATAAATTGCGCCGCTAAATCGGCCGCCATCATCCGGATCGCCAAAATAGTCTGAAAGTACTTCATCATAAAACTGAGATTGTTCCTTCGTTAACTCAAAGAACCATTCCGCGGGCGGAAGTGTTTCTGATAGATCTTTGACCTCGTTTTTGTAACTGGGATCACGCAGCAAATCTAAACGGTTACGTCTTATTGTAACGGGCTCGATAACATCACGAATTTGTTTTGAAAGATACTGGGCTCTCTCTTTTACTCTCGACAGCATAACGGGCATCGAACCAAAAAGGGCCTGATAAAGACTTTCCGCTTTCCTTTTTTTCATCTCATTTGATGACGCATGATATTTTTTGATAAACGCTAGTTTTTCAAAAACACTGCTGAAATTCCTAAACTTTGCTCCCAAATTATCTTCTAACGTAATGCGCGATTTTTTAGGAACTATAAACAGTTCGAGCAAAGACAGAATATCATCTGGTGTATTGTTGAATGGGGTTGCAGTTAACAGTATTACTATGCGCCCCCGGCAAATATTCTTAAGATATTCATAGTCTTTTATATCTTCATTTCTAAAGCGGTGTGCTTCATCAACGATTACAACTTCTATGCTGTCTTTATCTTTGACAAATTCTGCAATATTTTCCAAATCACCGCTTGAGCGTATTTCCCAGTTATGTAGACGAAACTCTTCTGCATATTTTCTCCAGCCTGATTTTTTATTACTATCGCCAATTAATCCGGGCGGACAAATAATCACGCCTCGCTTGCCAATTGAATTTGCAACAACGCTTGCGATAACAGACTTGCCTAGCCCAACCACATCAGCAACGACAACGCCACCATGCTCTTTGATAATGGCCAGCGCCTGACTTGCAGCATCAAGCTGATATGAAAACTGTTTGTAGCCATTTTTTTTCATAAGCTCCACTGCGGATTCGCTAACCTGCTCGTGCTTAACAGTATCAAGATAAGTTTGTATTACTAATAGAAAAGCTTCAAATGGGGTGATGTCTTTTACAAGAGTATCTTTTTCTACCAGGTTTATTAATTTTTCACGCAGCGTTGCATCTTCTGTAATTAGGACGGCGTGTTGCCAAAGTTGATCAAAATACTCTTCTGCTTCCTTGACGCCATAGTCGCTTATTTCAACATTAAATTCATGCTGAGTTGTTAGCCCAACTTTTGTTAAGTTGCTGCTTCCAGTAATAAATAAGCTATTGCGCCCAACCTGATCGTCATTAAGCTTAAAAACATAAAGTTTGGCATGGTTGGGTTCATAAGTTTTTCTAATAATAAGTCGCCCATCACGAATCACTTCTATGAAAAAACGAACCTGCTCATAAAATTCTTCTGTGTCAAAATTATCGGTATTGAGCGATTTTTTTACCGATTCAAAAAATAAATCAACCCGTTCCTCATCTGACTGAGAATTGTCTTCAAATTCTGTAAGACCGAAAGCAAAAACATCGACATTAAGCCCGACCAAAACTTTAAGCGTTACCGCTTTGTTTGTTTTAAGCGCTTCGTAGAGCTGTTGAATTCCTGAAAAATAAAAAAACCCAACCAAAAACTTTAATTCTTGGCTCTTTGAAATCAGCTCTATAAGCCGATTTTTTAGATTTTTTTGAGCGCTGTTGCTAATAAAATTATTCATATATGAGAAACCCGTACATTCTCGCTAGTGGCTTAAATTCTGATAAAGCCCTTCAAAAACTTAAAATATTCCCGTCATTCTAACTGCTTACCCCACAACGAGCAATCACACTTAACGCCCAAGGGGGCTGAGAAAACCTAAGATTGTAAAGACTCGGATGGTTTAGCGGTGCAACTTTTTAAAAAATTAATCATAAGAAAAACCTTCCTTTTTAAGTCTCATATTATATAATTTGACTATGCACTCAAATGCGAAGATTCCAGACACTAACTGTGCGGTTTATACGCGCGTCTCGGTCGATGAACGCGCAGAGACGCAAACCTATTCTACGCTCGATAATCAGCGGGATAGTTGTCTAGCCTATATTGAAAGTCAAAAGTCTGTGGGCTGGAAACCTTACAAGGTTTATGAGGACGCCGGGCAATCCGGTGGATCGCTTAGCCGACCTGCCATGAAGCAGCTTATCGACGATATCAAACGGAAACGCGTTCAAGTGGTGGTGGTTTATAAAATTGACCGTCTTACGCGAAATCATAAGGATTTTTACGCGCTTCTTGAAATTTTCAATGAGCATGACGTTAAATTCGTTTCTACCACTCAGCACTTCGATACGACTTCCCCGGCCGGACGACTCCTGCTTCACATCATGCTTGAGTTTGCCCAATTTGAACGGGAAATGTCGCAAGAGCGGACTTACGACAAACGTTTTGCCATGGCCAAGAGAGGAATGTGGTGCGGGGGCTTCGTTCCGTTGGGTTATAACGTAAAGAAAAAGAAATTGGTAATCAATAAAGAGGAAGCCAAGATTGTTCAACTTTGTTTTGAGCTTTATCCAAAACTGGCTTCCATGGGGAAAATTGCCGAGAAGCTAAATGAGATGGGCTATCGCACAAAAAAGTATTACGTCCGAGGGGAGGATGCCGCGGGCAGCACAAAGTTTGATAAGAAAAAAATCTCAAATATCCTAACTAATTACTTCTATATCGGAAAAGTCCGCTTTCAAGACAAAGACAAAAAACAGTACGTTTTTGACGGAGAACACAAACCGATTATCACGGACAAAAAGCTTTGGGATGATGTTCAGAACATTCTGGTTAGTAACCGCGAGACCCATAAAACATTTAAGCAAAACAAATATGAAATGCTCTTTCTGGGGTTATTGACCTGCGGCGAATGCGGAAGCACCATGACGAATTCTTCCAAAGCAAAGAAAGGAAGAATGTATCTTTATTACCGCTGCACGGCGGCGGTTATTAAAAGTAAAAAGGCTTGTTCGATCCGAACTGTTGCCGCAGATGAACTTGAAGACTTCCTAATTCAAAAGTTTAAAGAGCTGGGGAGCAATCAAACCCTGCTCAAGAAATCTATTGAGAAGGCCAATGTCATGGCCAAGCAGGGGCTGGAGCCTTTACGGAAGGATAAGGAGCGCACAGCATCACAGCTTGTGAAGGTCCGCGCGGAATTAAAGCATTTGATCGAGTTTGTTAAAACCGGAGAGTTAGATAAAAAAAGGTCGCGTGGAATTGTGAAAGAAATGTCAGACCTTGAAGGTTCTAAAGAGAAGCTGGAAGATGAACTTAGTCGTATTGAAACCAATATGCAGCATTTGAGCCAGCATGTGATCGATGCGGATACGTTTGCGCAGCTCTTTAAGGAATTTCCAAAGGTCTTTGAGACTTTTTCGTTTGATGAAAAGAGGAATTTGATTCTGCTTCTCGTGAAGGAAGTGATTTACACCCCGACCAAGCTGAGAGTTTTATTTTGGGGAGATCTGCCCGAAATGAACTTTAATTTGAAAAACCCGCCCGATTGGACCCCGCCACCGCCTGATGACGGCGACAAGCCCTACACCCCGAAAGGGTCGGGTGGATCAGGGATAGAAGCTCCCATGCGAACCAGAAACCTGGTTCGCATGGGAGGGTTGAATGGCTCCCCCGCGTGGGATCGAACCACGGACACGGTGATTAACAGTCACCTGCTCTACCAGCTGAGCTACAGGGGAATAAATTTTTAAAATTTATTCTCACTTATCTATTTCATTGAGCTTCCGCTTCGAAAACGTAGTTTTCGAGGACGGATTCGTCCTGGAATCGTAAGATTCCAGGCGAAACAGGGGAATAACTTATTTATGAATTCTATAAATTATCATCAAGCCATTTTCGGCCGGCAGCAGACTTGAAGTATTGCTCGCGCTTCAAAGCTTCTTTCCTGGAAGAAAACTGTTCTGTATGTAAAAGATCAAACGGACCGTTTTTACTGGTCCAATTATTCTTATTAGAATGATGCTGTAATAACCGAACAGCGGGGTCTTTCCTCGTAAACCCATAGTATCTCTTGCCGTTCTTCCTGCTCTTCAAAACATAAACAAAATAAATCATAACAGGCTGAGCTTCCGCCTTGAAAATAAAATTTTCAAGGACGGATCCGTCCTCGTCCATGACGAGGCGGAACAGGGGAATAAAATTTTTCTTCGAAAATTTTATTCAAAGAATCTGTTTTATTTTACTTCGTTTCCTCCAAGGAGAAACGAAGCGTATTTATTCACAAATCCAAATTTTAAAGAACAACTCAAATTTTAATTTGAGGAGCGCGCATTATAACGCTCAATCTAAAAAAGGGTCTATCCATTTTCTGAAAAGTTTCAGCCCGTCTCCCGGTACAACAATCGGAAAATCAACTAAGGCATTAATGCCGGGCCGCATAAAATCGCGGGTATTCCAAGTGACAAACGCCTGAACTTTAGCTAGATGCGCCGCGCATAGAATGAGCGCATCATTCTTCGGTAGTTTTTCCGTAAATAGTCTCGCCTGACTTAGAGCCGGATTAGCAACAACAACGGGGGCCAAATCCTGCCAAAGATTACGGCTTTTCTGAATTAAATCGGGAAATTTTAAACATAAAACTCTATCAGCTTCAACAATAACTTCTTCAGAAACAACCATCACAATCGGACCAGCTTCGGCCAGACTTATTAATTCCCCCGCTGCGCCTTTCGGTGAAATCAACGCGGAAATATACACACTTGTATCAAAAAAAAGACGGTAAGCCGGAAGCGTCATTTAGGAATTCTTATGCCGTATTTTTCTCAGTTCTTTCAAAAGACTATCTAAGGTGATCCCTCTTTCTTTGGCTGCTTTTGAAAAAGCAGCAGCCGTGGATTGGAATGCAGACGCTTTCGGCATCAATAAAATAGAATTACCGACTTTAACAACCGAAAGCACCGAATCTTTGGAAAGATGCAGTGATTCCCGAATATCAGCCGGAATCGTAACTTGTCCTTTTTCTCTCATGCGCGTAACCATACTTCCTCCAATTTTCCTACTTTTTCCTACTTTCCTACTAAAGGATACCACGCTCAACAGGAGAAATACAAGCCGCGGTTTGATTAATTCGGGAGCGCAGGTTAGACCGAAACGGTTTGTTTTAGCTTATGCTTCACTGCTAAATAATTGTCCACAGCCGCCGCTGCCGCGCGGCCTTCGTTAATGGCCCAGACCACCAAACTCTGTCCGCGGCGCATATCACCCGCCGAAAAAACACCTTCAACATTCGTCGCGAATTTACCGTATTCGGCTTTTACATTCGAACGCGGATCAACTTCAATATTGAGCTGTTTTAAAATCGTGTCTTCCGGCCCGAGAAAACCCATCGCGATCAAAACAAGGTCTGCGGGAACAATTTTTTCGGAGCCCGCGACTTCTTTCGGACCGAAACGCCCCTGCTCGTCTTTTTTCCATTCAATGTTCACAAGATGCGCTTCTTTTAAATTACCGGAAGCGTCGCCTACAAGTTTTTTGACCGTGGTCAAATAAACGCGCGGATCAGAACCGAATTTCGCCGCGGCTTCTTCCTGGCCATAGTCCATACGGTAAATTTTCGGCCATTGCGGCCACGGGTTATCGGGCGCGCGGTTATCAGGCGGCTTGGGCATAATTTCAATCTGCACCAAACTCTTACAGCCGTGGCGCATGGAGGTTCCGACGCAGTCGGTTCCGGTATCACCGCCACCAACCACGATGACATTTTTATTTTTTGCAGAAATTAATTCACTGTCGGAAATTATTTTCAAAACATGCTTGGTGCTTTTGGTTAAAAACTCCATCGCGTAATGTACGCCTTTAAGCTGGCGGCCCTCAACCGGAAGATCGCGCGGCTTGGTCGCGCCGCAAGTGAGCAATACCGAATCAAACTTTTTGAGAAGATCCTGCGCGGGATAATTTTTGCCGACTTCGGTTTTAGTGACAAATTTGACGCCGGATTCCGCCATTAAATCCACGCGGCGCTGAACGGTTTGCTTGTCGAGTTTCATATTCGGAATACCGTACATTAAAAGCCCGCCGATGCGGTCCTCGCGTTCAAAGACAGTGACTTCATGGCCCGCGCGATTCAACTGTTCGGCGGCGGAAAGTCCGGCGGGGCCTGAGCCGACCACCGCAACTTTAAGTCCGGTGCGTGTTTCGGGTTTCTCAGCGACAACCCAGCCTTCGTCAAAAGCTTTATCAACGATAGAGCATTCGATATTTTTGATCGTAACCGGCGGTTCGTTGATTCCCAGAACACAGGAACCTTCGCAGGGCGCCGGGCAAACACGGCCGGTAAATTCGGGAAAATTATTTGTTTTATGTAAGCGCTGGCTGGCCTCTTTCCAAAGTCCGCGGTAAACCAAATCATTCCACTCGGGAATAATATTATTGATCGGACAGCCGGAGGCCATGCCCGCCACAAGATTGCCGGTATGGCAAAACGGAACGCCGCAATCCATGCAGCGCGCGCCCTGGGCCTGAAGTTTATCTTCAGGCATATGCTCATGGAATTCGCCGTAATTCGCGATACGCGTCAGCGGCGAAATATCCTTCGGCAGCTCGCGCTTGATTTCTTTAAAGCCTGTCGGTTTGCCCATCATTCGCTCCACGGACCACGAACCACGGGCCACGATTTCGCTATTTTGTTACAAGTATTTGATTTTTTCATAAGTTTTAAATTCATTCTACGACTACGTTTGATTACGTGGTGCGTGGCCCGTGGCACCGGTAATTGACTATTGTCAATTACCTCCGACTCGCGCAAGCGAGCGGACATTTTCTTCAAAAGCGGCCATCACGGCTTCGTCGCCCGAAAGGCCGCTGCTTTCCACCTTCGCCATCGACGCGAGAACATTTTTATAATCTTTCGGAATGACTTTCACAAAACGCTTCATGGAAACATTCCAATCCTTCAAAATTCTTTCGCCCAATTTGCTTTTCGTATAATTGACATGATTGTCGACCATTTGCTTTAACTCTTCCGTTTCTTTCGCGTCCGTGACAGATTCCAGCAGCACCATTTGCTTATTGCAGCGGCTTGGAAATGTGCCGTCGATATCATAAACATAAGCGATGCCGCCCGACATGCCCGCCGCGAAGTTACGGCCCGTGAGTCCCAGAATCACAACTCTGCCGCCGGTCATATATTCACAGCCATGGTCGCCGACACCCTCAACAACCGCGTTGACGCCGCTATTACGTACGCAAAAACGCTCACCCGCCAGACCCGAAATATAAGCTTCGCCGCTGGTCGCGCCGTAAAAAGCGACATTACCGATAATCATATTTTTTTCGGCATCAAAAGTTGATTTTTTGGACGGATAAATCATGATTTTTCCGCCTGAAAGCCCCTTGCCGACATAATCATTCGCGTCGCCTTCAATTTCAAGACGCATACCTTTGGGAATAAACGCGCCAAAGCTTTGGCCCGCGGAACCGTTGAATTTTAAATGAATGGTATCCTCAGGCAGGCCCTCAGCGCCGTAGCGCCGCGTGACTTCGCTGCCGAGAATAGTTCCCGTAACGCGGTTCACGTTGCGAATCGGAAGCACTTTCTTCACTTTTTTCTTTTCCGTTAATGCCGGTTCGCAAAGCTCAAGCAGCAATTGATTATCCATCGCGTTGATCAAACCGTGGTCTTGCTCAATCTGACAATAACGGCCGACGCTGTCAGCGACCTCGGGAATATGCAAAATTTTGGAATAATCCAGGCCCTTCGCTTTCCAATGATTCACGGCTTTTTTGAAATCAAGCAAATCGGTTCGTCCCACCATTTCAATTAAGGTGCGGAAACCCAATTGCGCCATCAATTCACGCGCTTCTTCGGCGATAAAATACATAAAATTCACGACATGCGCGGGGTCGCCCGTAAATTTTTTGCGTAATTCAGGGTCTTGCGTCGCAACACCGACAGGGCAGGTGTTTAAATGACAAACACGCATCATAATGCAGCCCAGCGCGACCAGCGGCGAAGTCGCGAACCCGAATTCTTCCGCGCCGAGCAGCGCGGCGATAACCACATCGCGGCCGGTTTTAAGCTGTCCGTCGGTTTCAACTACAATGCGACTGCGCAGATTATTTAGCACAAGCGTTTGATGCGTTTCAGCCAGGCCCAGTTCCCAAGGCATGCCGGCATGTTTCAAACTGGAAAGCGGCGACGCGCCGGTTCCGCCATCATGGCCGCTGATCAAAACCACATCGGCATGCGCTTTCGCGACACCCGCGGCAATCGTGCCGACGCCGATTTCAGAAACAAGTTTCACATTGATGCGCGCCTGCGTGTTGGCGTTTTTTAAATCATGAATGAGCTCGGCTAAATCTTCGATCGAATAAATATCGTGATGCGGCGGCGGCGAAATCAAACCCACGCCCGGAGTCGAAAGGCGCACTTTCGCGATCCAGGGATAAACTTTCGAGCCCGGCAGCTGTCCGCCTTCGCCGGGTTTCGCGCCCTGCGCCATTTTGATCTGAATTTCTTGCGCGCTCACAAGATAATGGCTGGTGACGCCGAACCGACCGGAAGCAACCTGCTTGATCGCGCTCTTTTTGGAATCGCCGTTGGGTTCAGGAGTAAAACGAATGGGGTCTTCGCCGCCTTCGCCAGTATTGGATTTGCCGCCGATTCGGTTCATCGCGATCGCGAGCGATTCATGCGCTTCTTTTGAAATCGAACCGTAAGACATCGCGCCGGTTTTGAAACGTTTCACAATCGCTTCGACAGACTCGACTTCTTCGATCGGAATCGCTTTGGTGGGAAATTTAATATCCATCAAAGCGCGCAATGTGCAAAGCGATTCGGACTGTTCATTGACTTGTTTGGAATATTCTTTGAAAACCGAATAATTTTTTGTGCGCACCGACGTTTGTAACTTGTGAATGGTTTCGGGATTAAAAAGATGAAACTCGCCGTCTTTGCGCCATTGATACTGTCCGCCGGAAGAAAGCGCGGGCGAAACTTCGGCCTGTCTTTCCGGGAAGGCTTCACGGTGGCGCATGCGCACTTCTTCATGAATCACGTCGAGGCCGACACCTTCGATGCGCGTCGCGGTCCATGTAAAATATTTATCGATCAGTTTGTGATTAAGCCCCACCGCTTCGAAAATCTGCGCGCCGCGATAACTTTGAATCGTGGAAATGCCCATCTTCGACATAATTTTAACCACGCCTTTGGAAACCGCCTTCGCGTAATTTTTGACCGTGATTTTATGTTCAACGCCTTTCAAAAGCCCCTGGCGGATAAGATCGTCCAAAGATTCAAAAGCGAGATACGGGTTAATCGCTCCCGCGCCGTAGCCGAGCAAAAGCGCGAAATGATGTACTTCGCGCGGTTCGCCGGACTCCAGAATCAAGCCGACCTTGGTGCGTGTTCCCTCGCGGATTAAATGATGATGCAAACCGGAAACAGCCAAAAGCGCGGGCGTTGCGGCATGCTGCGCGTCCACGCCGCGGTCGGAAAGCACGATTAAATTAATGCCTTTCGCGATCGCTTCATCCGCGGCTTTGAAAACTTTTTCAAGCGCGGCTTCAATGCCCTTCGCGCCTTTGTCAATTTCATAAAGAATGGAAATTGTGGCAGATTTAAAATCGGGATGATCCACATGGCGCAGCTTCTCGAAATCTTCATTGGAAAGAATCGGCGTATCAAGCTGAATCTGGCGGCAGCTTTTAGGCTCGGGCTTCAAAAGATTACGCTCAGGCCCCAATGTCGTTAAAGTCGAAGTCACGATCTCTTCGCGGATACAATCGATCGGCGGATTCGTGACCTGCGCGAAAAGCTGTTTGAAATAGTTGTAAAGCAGCTGCGGTTTATTCGAAAGCACAGCAAGCGGCGTATCCGTTCCCATCGATCCCACCGGCTCAACACCGTCCTTGCCCATCGGTGTCAAAATCAAACGTAATTCTTCAAAAGTGTATCCAAATGCTTTTTGACGCAGAAGCACGGTGTTGTGGTCCGGTTCATGCACATGCGGCGCTTCGGGCAAATCGGAAAGCAGAACTAAATTTTCATTCAGCCATTTACGGTAAGGCTGTTCGTTTGTAATCTGCTTTTTGATTTCTTCGTCGGAAATAATACGGCCCTGTTTGGTGTCGATCAAAAACATTTTGCCCGGCTGTAAACGGCCTTTTTCTAAAACGGTTTCCGGCGGAATCGGAAGCACGCCGACCTCAGACGCCATAATGACGCGGTCATCTTTCGTAACATAATAACGGGAAGGGCGAAGGCCGTTGCGGTCGAGAATGGCGCCGATTTGTGTTCCGTCCGTAAACGCGATCGAAGCGGGGCCGTCCCAAGGCTCCATCAAACAGCTGTGATATTGATAAAAAGCTTTTTTGTCATCGGGCATGGATTCATGTAAAGCCCAGGGCTCGGGAATCATCATCATGATCGCATGCGGCAAAGAGCGGCCGGAAAGCGTAAGGAATTCGAGGCAATTATCAAACATCGCGGAATCACTACCGTCATCAGCGATGACAGGCATCATCTTTTTCATGTCGTCGCCGAAAAGTTCGGACTCGCACATGGCCTGGCGCGCGTGCATCCAATTGACATTGCCGCGCAAAGTGTTGATCTCGCCGTTATGCGCCACAAAACGGTACGGATGCGCGCGGTCCCAGCTCGGAAAAGTATTGGTGCTGAAACGCGAATGCACAAGGCCGATAGCGCTTTCCATCAAAGGATCATTCAATTCCGGAAAAAAATCTTCGACTTGTTCGGGCAGCAGCATGCCCTTATATATAATCGTGCGGCTGGAAAGACTGGAAACATAGAAAAACTCCCGGCCTTTCACATCCTGCGAATAGCGAATCGCGTTTTCAACGCGGCAGCGAATCACATAAAGTTTACGTTCGAAGGCGAGCGTGTCCGTGATGTTCGGGTCTTTGCCGATGAAAATCTGGCGCACATAGGGCTCGCTCTCACGCGCGCTTTCGCCCATCGACGTATTAACTGTCAGGACTTTTCTCCAACCGAGAAATTGCTGGCCTTCTTCTTTGACGATTTTTTCAAAAATCTTTTCGCAGGCTTTATGCTGTTTGGCTTCGCGCGGCATAAAAACCATGCCGACGCCGTATTCGCCTTCATTCGGCAGGTCAATTCCGAGGCCGGGGCATTCTTCTTGAAAAAAACGGTGCGGGAGCTGCATAAGAATACCGGCGCCGTCGCCCGTATTCGGTTCGGCGCCGCAGGCACCGCGGTGGCGGAGATTTTTAAGAATAGTCAGCGCATCGCGCACAATGGCATGCGACTTTTGGCCTTTCATGTGGGCGATAAAACCGACACCGCAGGCGTCATGCTCATGGCGCGGATCGTAAAGCCCCTGAGCCTTGGGACGTACCGAAAGAGGCTTTTTATTCATGTTTTTGCTCTGTGCTGTTCGCACAACCGCCATTTCTATTCTGTGCTTTGGATACAAATTAGATATGACTATCTTCTTATTTTCAGACATTCATGCAAATTCTTGATATTTTGCCCAAAAACGGTCCGGATGTAAACCGCTTCTATTGGGGTGAAGATATTACAACCGGATTGGCTTTTTGAAAAGAATGCTTTTGCGGTATTCCGCACCGTCCCCTTTCAGCCCCCACTCCCGAATCGGCTTTCCCTTTGAATCGGAAATAGCTTTCCGGGACGGTTTTGAGTAAGATGTTGCCCGTTTTCATTTTTCTTATACGGAGAATCTCGTGGCCGCATTCATTCTTGATCCTTTACGTTTTCAATTCAAAAAACTGCGGCTCCTTCTCGCTTGGGCTGGCAGCATTATCCTCGTCTTGAATGCCCAATTTACTTACGAAAGCTACTGCTGGGGGTTACCGCTTGTTCTTCTTGGGGAATTGATTCGCATTCTCGCCTCGGGTTATTTAGAAAGAAAAGGCACCAAGCTCGCGACCGCCGGCCCGTTTGCTTATGTCCGCAATCCTCTTTATGTGGGTAACTTTTTGCTGGGACTGGGTGTGGTCGTCATGTCTTCAAGCTGGATCAACATTTTTATTTTCATCGGCGGCTTTTCTTTTCTTTATTGGGGAACCGTACAAAAAGAAGAAACGCGCCTTTTACAGGAATTCGGCGAGCCTTACGCGGATTACTTAAAAGCGGTCCCGCGTTTCCTGCCTCGGCTCACGCCTTATCCCCAAAGAAGCACCGGCTCTTTTCAGTGGAGCTTGATTATCAAACACCGCGAATACATTACCATCGCAGGCGTAGCCATAATTCTCTGCGGTATTCATTTGTGGAGAAAATATCTTGAAGAAGGACAATTTAATTTTAATTTGAACTCGGTGCTGGCTTTGATTCTCATCGCGGCGGCTTTACTGGTGCTTCTCGCAGAGCTTGTATTCAAACAAATCAAAAAAAATCAGGCCGCATCAACCTCAACGACCTA
Organism: Candidatus Omnitrophota bacterium; assembly: GCA_043718225.1. Lineage (GTDB taxonomy): Bacteria > Omnitrophota > Omnitrophia > Omnitrophales > Aquincolibacteriaceae > Multiplicimicrobium. Next base: position 126,288 of record JAYSWD010000001.1, on the reverse strand, counting down.
ATTACCCATCCTACTTTCCATGGTCGCACCATGAGAAAAGACTTTGCCCAAAAACTGGCTTTCATAAATTCTTTTTTCCATTTCGGATTTTCCGAGATGGAAAAAGATATAACGAGAAACTTGCTGGCTGAGGTTGAGGGCTTTCGTAGGAATGATAAAATGCGGGAGCGTTCGAGCAATTCAAAATCCTAAGCCTTGTTTCTCCGTTTCATGCCCCCCACCCACTTAAGCGATGATCTCTCATAAAAGAGTAGGCCCCCGGCGAGTTCCAAGCGAAGCATTGGCTGTTTGAGCCGGCGCCTATTCTTTTATGAGAGCATCTCAACGTTGCTTTAACTCAGAGCAACGTACCACGCAGAAAGAGAGCAGAAATCGAAAAGTAAATCACAATTCCGAACACATCCACCAAAGTTGCCACAAAAGGCGCGGACGCGCTCGCCGGATCGAAGTTCAATTTCCTGAGCACGAATGGCAGCAGTGACCCGACAAGTGTTCCCCACATGACAACGCCCACGAGGCTCACGGCCACAGCGGCCCCGATGAGCATGGAATAATCCCCGTAAGAGTGAAAAAAGTATTCCGCGAAAACAATTCTTCCAAAACCCAATACCGCCAAAATAAGCCCGAGGCCCAAACCCACCGCAGCTTCACGGCGCACAATGCGCCACCAATCCTTCAATTGAAATTCACCCAGCGCCATCGCGCGGATAACAAGCGTCGAAGCCTGCGAACCGGAATTTCCGCCGCTTGAAATAATCAGCGGCACAAACAGCGCGAGCACGACGGCGCGCGCGATTTCCTCTTCATAATGCGCCATCGCGGTTGCCGTAAGCATTTCGCCCATGAACAAAACCGAAAGCCAAACGCCGCGCTTTTTAAGCATTTCCCAAAAACCCATTTGAATATAAGGCTTGTCAAGCGCTTGCACCCCGCCCAGCTTTTGAATATCTTCCGTCGCCTCGTCTTGAACGGCATGCAAAATATCATCTGAGGTAATAATTCCCTTCAACCGGTAAAATTCATCCACGACGGGCAGCGCGAAAAATTTATGTTTTGAGAAATATTTCGCCACCGCTTCCTGGTCCTGATTTTCGGTCGCGGCGATAACTTCCGTTTTCATAATATCGCGTATTTTTTTATCCGGCGTTGCTTTGAATAAATCGCGGAATGAAACGACCCCGAGCAGTTTCTGTGCTTCATCCAAAACATAAATATAATAAATATTTTCCAGGTGTTTCTGAACTTGAAGACGCAAATAACGGATGGCTTCATCCGCGGTCAAATCCGGTGGCACGCGCGCAAAATGCGGGTTCATAAGCCCACCGGCGACATCCTGCTTATAGGTCAGCAGCACATTCACTTCGCGGCGATTTTGGTCATCCAGTAAACTCAGCAAAGCCTGACGGTCCTCTTTGGCCGAATGTTGAATTAAATCGGCCGCGTCATCGGGAGCAAGCAGCCGTATCCAAAGCCTTTTCTCACCCTCCGGCAGGCGCTGGATGATTTGAGCGCGGTCATCCACGGAAATTTTAAGAAAAAAATCCTGCGCTTCTTCGCGGCCTAAAAGAGAAAACGCTTCCGCCCGTTCGTCGGCTGAAAGCACCGACCAGGTCTCTTCGATGTCGCTTTCATTGGGCATATCCACATTAGGGGGAGTCACTGTCTTATTTTTCCTCTGCGCTGCGCGCAACCGGGGAAACCTTTTTGACTTACAACTTTCTTAGAAGCAAAGTTCCGTGTATTCTATGCTCCTCGATAGCAAAACGAAATCATAAAATCAATCAGGAGCACTTATGGCAAGACAAAATATTTCAACCGGCGGAAAATGGGAACCTCTTTTGGGATATTCGCGCGCGGTGAAAGTCGGCAGCGTGGTGCATGTTTCCGGAACTACGGCGACTTCTCCGGACGGCCTGGTCGGGAAAAATGACCCTTATGCTCAAACAATTCAAACCCTTAAAAATATTGAGGCGGCTCTGAAGCAGGCCGGCGCTCAACTTGAAGATGTGGTGCGTACACGCATGTATTTAAAAGATATCACGCAATGGGAAAAAGTCGGCAAAGCGCATGGCGAGTTTTTTGGGACAATCCGTCCGGCGACAACCATGGTTGAAGTCAGCAAATTGATTGATCCTGACATGCTGATCGAAATCGAAGCTGAAGCGATTTTGTCGCAATAACTACGCAGTTTTTGTTTAGAAGTTTTTAGTTACTGCCGAAGAGTACTTAAACGAATTTAATTTTAAAGCGACACGTTCCGCTTAAATAGAGGCCTCGAAAAAACCATGCCCGTCTCTGCGAAAAAGCGCGATCTCGCAATGTTGGTGGACCAGCAGAAAACTTCTTTTTTCAAGCATCGCCCTTCTCTTTTGGTGCTTGCCATCAGCATCCTTATTACCGGCCTCACCTTCTTTAAAATGCTTGAACTCGAACATGCCCGCCTCCAAAACGATTTTGAGCGGCTTTCCAGAAATGTCGTGATGTCGCTTAAAGATTCGATTGAAAGCAATCTCGAAGTCCTGGACGATCTCGGTGGTTTTTATTCGGCAAGCGAGCATGTGGCGCGCGGAGAATTCAAGCAGTTTACGAGCTATATTTTTCAAAGACGAAGTGATATCTACATGCTCGGCTGGTCTCCACGGATGCTTTTCGAAGAAATCGAAGAGCTTCGCCGGTCTGCCGCGGCTGAAGGCCTGCCGGCCTTTTCGGTAACTCAATATGACCACCGCGGGCTGATTGTCCCCGCGCAAAAACGGGACGAGTATTTTCCTGTTTTTTACGTGGAACCTTTTGAGAAAAATCAAAGCATTATCGGTCTCGACCAGGCTTCGTATTCCATCACCCGGAACGCCATGAAAAAAACCGTGCAAATCGGCCGGCCTGTCTCAACGATTGTGATGTCACTTCCTCAATTCGAAAGCGAACCCCCCGCCTCCCGGAATGGCATTCAAGTTTTTGCTCCGATTTATAAAAATAATACTCCCCTCGACACAGCCGCAAACCGCGAAAAAAATCTCGACGGTTTTGTTGTTGTTTCGTTTCATATTCGCCGCATGCTCGAGTCGGTGCTCAGAAAGGTTAATACTCCCGAACTAGAAATGCGCATTTTCGCGGAAGGGATCCGCGACAAAAATAAATTGATTTTCACTTATAACCCTCAAAGTGCTGACAAACTCAAGGACCCGTGGAAGTTCACTCAGGAAATCAATGTCGCCGGCCATTCCTGGACTGTGATTTGTTCGAGCACCGATGCATTTAAAAAAAATAACTACCGCTGGGAAGCGCCCGCTGTTTTTGTGATCGGAATTCTGCTGGGGTTTCTCTTGGCAATTTATATATTTTCATTCGAACGCAATCGGATCCGCGAAATCATGATCGCGCTCTCTTTGACAGATGAGCTTACGAAGCTTTATAACCGCCGCGGGCTTTGGCTTCTGGCAGATGAGCAGGTTCGTTTAGCGCTGCGTTACAAACGTGGATTTTGGCTGCTTGTCATGGACATGGACCATCTCAAGAAAATCAATGACACCCTCGGGCATCCCGAAGGCGATAAAGCCATTGTCCGCACGGCTCAATTACTTCAAGCCGCATTCCGCAAATCAGATATTATTTCAAGAGTCGGCGGCGACGAATTCGCTGTTGTCGCGATCGAGGCAACGCATCAGGTTCTCCCCGTGTTGATGGATCATCTGCAAGCCCAGCTTAAAAAAAATAACGCTTCGAAAGAGCAGTTCTATGAACTCGCGATCAGCACGGGCGCGGCCTATTTTGACCCCCACAGCCCCTGCACTTTTGAAGAGCTCATCGCCGCCGCGGACAAAGAGCTGTATGAGCAAAAGAAAAACAGCCGGCCTCTAACTCCTGGCACTTCATGAAAAAGTTTATTTTATTCGCGGCCTGCGCGCTCACCGCCGCAGCATTTCTATTCATACCTGTTTTCTCAAAACTTAATTTAACGAAGCTGTCACCGGCAGAACATAAACTGGTCGACTCCATTCTCGCAAAAACAGAATCAAAGCTTGCTCAAATGAGCGCGCATGGCATTAATCCTAATTGGCTTGAACTTGACCAATTAACATCAGGGCTGTCTTGGAACAAAAAAATGCTGATCGAAAAAATACTAAAGCTAAAACCCTCTGATCTCAATGTTAAAACTCCCAAACAACCCGAAGAAAGCGCCAAAGTCCCTTACAAGGAAATTAAAGATCAGCCCATTACCAGATTGGGCAAGCCGCTTCATTTTTCACCCGTTCTTGTTTCAGTTCCAACTTATGAAAAATATGAAGCAATGATGCTCGCCATGGAAAAAGATTTGGGCAAAAGGCTTTATATTGAATCAGGCCACCGTTCGCGCGGCTATCACCTTTATAATTTTATGAAATATTTACGCGAGCATGATTACTCTTTGCTCGAAACCGGAAAGCTTAACGCTTTACCGGGCTACAGCGAACACAATTTACTGGTATATCACGCGATTGATTTGATTAATGCGGAGGGAATCAACGGCGAACCGCGCGTTGAAGATTATGAAAATCTTCCCGAGCATCAATGGATGTTGAAACACGCGAAAGAATACGGCTTTACGCTTTCTTATCCGCGTGACAACCCGTGGGGAATCTCTTTTGAGCCCTGGCATTGGCGGCTAACGGAAATTCCGTAAATGCCGCGCAGCAGTAAGGAAACAGGATCGACTTGAATCCAAAAAAACTTATCAGCCGTTTGTTTCACGGCCTGACCGCCAATGTCATTATTTTCGGCATCGTCAGTTTTCTGACGGATGTTTCCACGGAAATGATTTATCCGCTGCTGCCGCTTTTTCTCACACAGACTTTGGGCGCCGGCCCGGCCTTTCTGGGATTAATCGAAGGCTTTGCCGAATCCGTCAGTTCGTTTTTAAAACTCTATTCCGGCATTCATGCCGACCGCGCGAAAGACCGTAGCAAATTAGTGCTTTTCGGTTATACGCTTTCCTCCTTTTCTAAACCTTTCGTGGCGCTGGCACAGGGGCCTTGGACCGTCTTTCTTGTGCGCGCGATTGACCGCACCGGCAAAGGTTTGCGCACATCGCCGCGCGACGCGCTGCTTGCCGATTCCACTCACCCGACGCATCAGGGGCGCGCATTCGGGTTTCAGCGGTCGATGGATAATGCCGGCGCAGCCGTCGGCCCTTTGCTCGCGTGGATGCTTTTGACTTATTTCACGCAGGATTTGCGCGTCATTTTCTGGATCGCGGCCATTCCGGGAATGCTGGCCGTGCTTTTAATTCTCTTTAAAGTGCGCGAAATAAAAACCAGCAGCACACGGGCGCTGAAAAATTTTAAGTGGTCTTTTCCCACGGGGAAAATGGGCGTTTACTTGGGCATTCTTTTCATTTTCACGCTCAGCGCTTCCTCCGACGCCTTTTTGCTTCTTTACGCCGAGCAATGCGGCGTTCCGAGAGCGCATATTCCGCTGATCTGGATGGCCCTGCATATCATCAAGACGCTGACCATCATGCCGTTCGGAGTTTTATCGGATAAAATCGGGCGTGGAAAAATTATTCTTTACGGCTGGTTTATCTACGCCGCGGTTTTTGTGCTGTTTGGATTTGCTTCCACGCCTCTGCATATCTGGCTTTTATTTATCGTATTTGGTTTCTTTTCCGGCTGCACCGAAGGCACAGAGCGCGCTTTCTTAGTCGACATCGCCCCGCCCGGCGAGCGCGGCCAGGCTTTCGGCTGGTTTCATTTCGTCATCGGCGCCGCGTCCTTGCCGGCCAGTTTGATTTTTGGAATTATTTGGAAAACCGTCAACGCTCAAACCGCTTTTTTCACTGCCGCTTCCCTGGCTTTTACCGCCGCGATCCTCTTTACTTTTTTTATTCGTCATACGCGAAGACACAGTTCAAATCTTAAAAGTGAAAACTCAAAACCATAGCTTATAACCTTTCACCCGCTCTAACTCCCGGGGATCAGCTTCCTGCCGAACCCCGGGAGTTTTTATTACGGGAAACTTCTTAACCTTTTTGAATCTCAGCTTTGCCGAGATTGAAAAATATATAATAGGAAACTACAACGCAACGTTCGATACTAATGAAAACCAATAAAATAACTGCGTCTTCGAATCCCTTAAGCATCCTCGTATTGTTTCTCGGCTTACAGCCTCCACCCACTATCAGAAAAGAGCTTAAAATTAAAACTCTCTCTCTGCGAGTTCTGAGCGCAGCATCAGCTGTTTGAGCAGAGAGAGAGTTTTAATTTTAAACGTCACCCCCATCGTGATTTAACAATTATGTGTTATGATTTTGTCTGTTTTATGAATAAAAATATTATCTATTCCATTCTTTTTTCACTCGCCTCTGTATTTCTGTTCTTTTTTCTGATTCCTCAAATTCCGTTGTGGTCATCCGATGAGGGCCGCTTCGCGGAAATCGCGCGGGCTATGCACTTGTCAGGAAATTGGATCGTGCCCTATTTTAACGGGCTGCCTTATCTTGAAAAACCGGCCTTCGCGCCCTGGATGACTGCCCTGTCCTATCAAATATTCGGGGTCACCGCTTTTGCCGCGCGTTTGCCGGGAATAGTAAGCGCGCTGGCAGGATTGCTTTTAGCTTTTGTTTTTACGCGCCGCTTTTTCGGAGAACGCGCCGCGAAGCATGCCGTTCTTTGTCTGATGACAACGGCGGGCTATGTGCTTGTCGGAAGATTCGCCGTTATCGACATGGAAATGATTTTTCTGCTGAGCAGCGCTCTTTTCTTTTTGATGGCCGGAGTTTTTGAGCAGAAAAACCATTTTTATTTGATTGCCGGAGTTTTTATGGGCCTGACTTTTCTGACCAAAGGTTTGATCGGCGCGGCTTTACCCGCCATTATTTTTTTTATTTTTCTCGCGGCCACCAAGCGCTTCAGCGAATTTAAAAAAATTCCTGTTTTGGCGCTGACATTGATTATTTTTTTGGCGATCAGCGTTCCGTGGGTACTCGCCGTTCTAAAACGACAACCCGAATTTCTCGATATCTTTATTTTCGAACATCATTTCAAACGTTTCGCAACCGCCACGTTCGGGCGAAAACGCCCCTTTTGGTTTTTTACTTATATCCTTCCGGTGATCGCTTTTCCCTGGTGCCTTTTTCTCCCCGCAGCTATCGCTGAAGCCTGGAAATCCACGAAAGAACAAAAAGAAAAATATCTTTTTTTAATTTTGTGGGCTGCCGTAATTTTTGTTTTTTTCAGTATTCCCCGCTCTAAACTGCCTTACTATATTGTTCCCATGACTGTTCCGCTTGCCTTACTAAGCGGAATTTTTATTTCACGGTGGGCGGCCGGCGAAAAACTAAATATTTCCGGCGCCTGGATGGCATGGACATGGAGAATTACCTGTGCTGTTTTTATACTCGGCGCCGCGGGGCTTTATATCAGCCTGCTTTTTTCAAAAAACGTTCCTGAAATCGCCTTGTTGCGCGCCTGGATTCCGGTGGGCGCTTTAATTCTTGCGGCAGGCGGAGTGGAAAGCTTTTACTTTTTTAAAAAGAATAACCGTAAAGCGGCTATTTTAACCGTCGCGGCCTCGGTTTATCTTGCGCTTGTGGTTGTCTTTATATGCATGCTAAAACTCAGTCCAATGCAAAGCACGGCGGATTTTGCTGCGATTATCCGCGAAAATTCAAAGCCCGAAGATGCCGTCGCGGTTTATGCTTCGCCCGACCGCTTTTCCGACCTGTCTTTTTATGTAAGCAAACGGGTGGTTATCGTGGGTAGTGACCGCGGAACGCTAAACCGCGAAAGCCGCCAGGAAGAAAACAAAGCTTTGGCTGAAGGCTGGTTTTATGAACCGGGCGGGTTTGTTCAATGGATGCAAAACGAACCTACGCGCCGTATTTTTTGCCTTATGGAAAAAGACCGGTTAAAAGAACTGCAAAACTCCGGCCTGAAGGATTTCCGTTTGTGGGTGGAAAGCCAGGACCGGGTTTTAATTTCAAACCACTAACGCTGCCTCATTTTTGCAGCACTCGATAAAACGCACGCTGCGAAACAGTTTAAAACGTTGCTCGTTCGGTTGCTCGAAGCGCACCTGCCGGCAGGAGCAAACAATTAGTGGCGAGCGGTTGCACGCAGTGCAGAGCAGAAAATAAGTAACCCCGCCAAAGCGCATACTACGCTGGCGCCTGTGGGAAAATCTCCGAAATAGGAAAGCGTCATTCCCAATATGCTTCCGCCGATTCCAACAAGCCAGCCCAATAAAAGCCTTGTGAAAATTTTATTCGCAAACAAAACAGCGGCACAGGCAGGAATGACGAGCAAGGAAAAAACAAGCAGCACGCCCGCCACGCGCACCGAGCTTGTAACAACGATCCCAAAGGATGCGTAAAAAAGAAAATCCCAAAAACGAATTTTAACGCTCTTTTGATACGCCGCATGCGGGTCCCGCGTAATTTCCAGGAAACGTGCGCGGAAAAAATAATGAAAAGCTCCGACCGCAGCATAAAGCAGTGCCATGCCCGCTACTTCACGCGGCTGAATAAGCAAAATATTGCCGACGAGCGCTTCGCGGATATGCTCGTCGCCTTCTCCGGAGCGGCTAAGAAACATCACCATCATGGCCGCGGCCACGGCATAGACAATACCGATCAAAGCCTCCTGAGGAATTTTGGGATCCCGGCGGCGGCATAAAGAAAAAACCGCGGCACCCGCCAATGTAAAGCCAAGCGAAAGCAGGTAAGCTCCCACGCCGTCATGTTCCCATCCGGCAAGCAAAGCGGCCGCACAGCCTAACGCGGCAATTTGGGCTAAAGCCAAGTCGACAAAAATAACTTCGCGCTCAATGACATGCAGACCTAAATAGGCATGAATACCCGTCAAAATAATGCATGCCAAAAAAGGCCAAAACATCAACTCGAAAAATTCCATACGGTTCCCTTTTTATAAGCTGCTGCGGTTGTGCAAAGCACAGAGCTTAAACATCCAGTCCTTTTGCGGTTGCACCTTCAAGCGCAGAGCATTTTTATTGAGACAGTGCATCCGCGATTGCACGGATATTGTAATCGTAAAAATTAAAAATAGACTGCTTTCCTTCAGCTCTCGGAACTTGCGCAATCGAGACGGTTTTTGCTCCGGTCTTGGATGCGAGCTTTTCAAGAGTGCGCTTCGGGTAATAAGAAGCCGCGAGAATCAAGCCGACTTTTTTCTCGGCCGCATATTTTTCAAGAAAAGCCAAATGCTTCGGTGTCGGTGGCACGCCCGGTTTAGGCTCTAAATATTGGCCTTCTTTCAATTTCAGAAAATCTGCTAGATAAACAATGTCATCGTGATAAGAAAAAATTTCTCCCCCGGCACAATGCGCGCAAAGCGCTTTCCATTCTGTGATTTTTTTATTCAACTCTGTCAAAAATTCTTTTTCGCGCGCTTGATATTCAGCGGCATGATCCGGATCGATTTCCTGTAATTTGCGCGAAACGGAAACGGCCATGATAAGGGCGTTTTCCGGATTGAGCGTGTAATGCGGATTTCCGAAAGCGTGCAGGTCACCTTCGGCCCGCGATAACCGTTCGGGGATTTTCAAAAGCACAATTCCTTGCGATAAATCGAGATTCCGCGCTGAGCCGCGAAAAAGATCATGACGCCCTGACGCTTCGAGCAAGGGGTCAGCCCAGGCTTCAAGATCAAGGCCCGCAAAGACAAACAAATCCGCCTTAGCGGTTTTGGCAACATCACTTGGTTTAGGCTGAATAAAATGCACATTAAATTTCGGTGACGCGACTGCATGCACGGCGACGCGCTCCCCGCCAACCTCCTTCACCAGTTCAGCGAAATACGTCGTTGTTGTAACAACTTTCAATGGCTTTTCCGCTGCAAATGAGCTGCTTGCAAATAAAACGAAAACTAAAAACGAAATTATTTTTTTCATAAATTTTCCAATTTAAAGATTACGTCAAAACGGTTTAGATGCTAGGCGCAAATGAGCAGTCGAGGGAGGCGTGCTGAAACGCACGTTGACCGAAGATTGCGAATTTGCAACGACGTAGATAAACTGTTTTCACGTAATCTTGTGTTTGTGTTCGCCAATCGCGAAAGTGCCTTGGATAAAAGCTTCATACTCCGGGTCTTCACCCGCGGTCAAATTACGTTGATTGAGTTGAATGCGCCAACGGGCGAATTCGCTTTGATAAAAAGTAAGATATGCCGCCCAGCCTTTATCGGCGCCGTCAGCATCGATAAGATCGACGCTTCGGATCAAATTGACATAATCAAAGCGCGTGCCCACAGCCCATTGCGGATGAAAACGCCAATCCGCCAAAACATAACTCCCAAAGAAATGGCGGCTGTCGTCGACCTCGGGAAACATTGTCGGCTCGACGTCTTCGGTGGTTTCATCGTCGGGAATACCTTCGCCGCGGGTTTCGGCGCGTAAGCCCGAAAAAGTTTCGGATTGGACTTTAAAATGCCGCTGGTCGGCATACCGCCAAATTCCGGTTAAATTGGCGCCAAGCACATGTGTTCCAAAAGTTTCCTTTCTTTCGCTGCTTCCACCAAGATAAGACAATCCGGCTTCTACGCCCGCTTCGGAAGTTACATCCAAATAGTTTTTCAGATTTGCGTACAAAGTCGGATGACGCCGGGACTCTCCAAAAAGCGTTCCATCCTCGCCGTTACCGCCTTCAAGCAGTCCGAAACTGACTTGATGCGTAACCGGCCATGACAAGTCAATATTCTTTGTTAAATCAACCCCGGCTTTGTTATAACCTTCCACGCCGAAATATCGCTGAATGACAAGCGGTTCGTCCACTGTATCTAATGAATCGCGGTGAACCTGAAGAGCTTTTCCAATATGCGGTTTGAATTTTCCGAAACGGGCGGTAAAACCCCATGGTATTCCAAAGTGCGTGTAATACGCTTCTTCCACACCGGCTTCTTCGAAATCGGAAAAGGCAAGAGTCGCATCCAACCGTGAATAAGAATCCACAGCACTGCCCAAAACAAGCTCCAATTCCCGAACGCTGATGCGGTCACGGCCTTCCGCGTCTTCTCGGCCCGGTGAATCCACCTGTCCGACAATATCGCCTATCGCGCCGATTTCCGGATTCCAAACATTTTGTCTTTGCGCGCGCCCAACCGGCATAACCGGTGTTTTTTGCGCAGGGATTGTAATTGAGGCGGTTTTGCTTTCGATCGCATTGATTTGAATCTGCTGGTTTTGGATCAGCTCGTTTTGCTGCGCAATGGTTTGTTGAAGCTGCTGCATGCTTTTCTGCATGTCGGCCATGCTCTTTTGCAGCATTTCAAAACCGGCATCCTGCGCCTGAACCGATTGAACGCCAAATAAAAATAGAAATAAAAAAAGATAGAATCTGGGCATGATCCCTCACTGGGTAAACAAAGCTATCTAAGATTCCTGCTTTCGCAGGAATGACCAAAGAAAGCTAGTGAAAAGAATGTATGATCAGTGACAATTCACTAATCACAAATCACTAATCACGCGTGAGGGGCGGGGCGCGGTTTCTTAAAGAAGAAACGCGAACCGGAAAAAAAAGCGGAACGTCAGTGAGAAACACAAAGCAGATCTTGGGCCGCGCCTTATAAATAAAAAATAATCCCCATGTCAAAACAACCGCTGCAATCAATTGTACGAGCCTGCAAACAGCGCATTCATGGCCTGTCTCGCCCGCCTCATGATGATGCGCCGCGAGGCCAAAAAAACTCGCTAAAATCACAAGTGTCATCAAAACACGCACGAGCTTGTTTGACCGGAGAAAATCAATAAACAATTTCATGGCGGCAGTATAACAAACCTGTCAATTGACCTTTTGCGGACATATGCGATACTACAAATCATGGCTACACTATCTGCTCAGGAAAAAATGGACACGGTATCACTGGAAAAATACCGTTCTTTTGTTAATGATTTGATTTATGCCCGTATGTGCGTCATCGCTTTTTTCGGCAGCCTGATGTATTTGAGCTTTAACTTCATTGAAAAAGCCATCTACCCCGCCTATCCCAACGATCTTTTTTTCAAAATTCGAATCGCGCTTTGTTCTTTTTTTGCTTTTTGCATTTGGATGAACCGTAAACCCGAACTTCGAAAACATATGATCTGGTGGTGCGATGCCATGTCTTTTTTAGCGGCCGCGGCAATGTGTTTTATGGTTTATGCCGCCGACGGCAGCCGCGGCGATTATTATCAAGGCCTCTACGCAATTTTTTGGACGCTTTTTATCAGCAACAGTTATTACCCGCGCCATAATGCTTTTGTAAGCGTGCTGATTCTTATCAGCTATGCGCTGGCCGCTATTTTTTCTGTCAATCAATCCGCATGGGATGTAAATCATTTCTTTTATGCGCTCTTTATGCTCGCGATTTCCGGTTTTTTTACCGTGATCATGACGAAATACTACAGCTCAGAGCATCGGCGCAGCTTTGAACGCAATGAAGGCCTTCAAAAAAAAGAGCTTTTGCTCGGTGAAGCCAATCGTAAGCTTTCCATTCTTTATTCCGAAGCAAAGGAAATGTCAAAAATCGACAGCCTGACAAAGATTTACAATCGCGGACATTTTCTGGAAGTTCTTTCTGAAAAAATTAAAGCCTGTCTTGAAAAGTCAACTTACTTTTACCTGGTTATTTTTGATATCGATCATTTCAAAAACATTAATGATACTTACGGACACACATTTGGCGATGAAGTTATTTTAAAAGTCGCGCAAACCGTCGATAACCAATTGCGTCCGCATAGTTTTATTGGCCGTTATGGCGGCGATGAGTTTATGTTTATCATTGATCACGCCTCCATTGAAGCGCTCTCTGCCCGTCTTGAAACAATTCGAAAGGCTGTCGTGAACCTTCCGCTTGATTTTAACGGCACAAAAATAACCATTTCGGCAAGCTTTGGAGTAGCAAAAATTGACCCGCGAAAAGAAAGCGACGTGACACGCGTCATCCAAATGGCCGATGACGCTTTGCTTGAAGTGAAACGCACCGGCCGCGGTCAAATCCGCATTATCGAATAACCTGCCCGCTCTCATCCTCCGGAGTCGCGTCGGTTCACGCCTCGATGTGAGCCGACGCAGCTCCCGGGGGGCATGATACAATCCCGCATGAATTACCCGCGCTGTATTCTTAAAAAAGGTAAAGAGAAGCCCGTTCTCGGCTTTCACCCCTGGATTTTTTCAGGCGCGATTGAGTCGGTTGATGAATCGCTTCAGCCCGGAGACCTTACTAGCGTAGAATCGGCTTCGGGCGACTTTTTAGGAATCGGCTACTTTAATCCCAAATCTCAAATCACGGTCCGCATGCTGGCATTCGAAAAAACCGAAATTAACACGGATTTTTTAAAAAATAAAATTGAGTCCGCGGTTTCGCTGCGCAAAATCCAAATTTTAAATAATCAAACAAACGCCTGCCGGTTAATTAATTCCGAGGGCGACGGATTGCCCGGGTTAACCGCCGACCTTTATTGCGATGTTCTTGTATTGCAATTTTCAACCGCGGGCATAGATAAATACAAAAAGGAAATTCTCTCAGTTTTTAAAAATCTTTTTCCGCTCCGCGCCGTTTTTGAAAAAGGCATGAAAGAACGTGAATTGGAAGGCTTAAAAAATGAAAATACTATTTTGGCGGGAACGCTTCCCGATCAAACAGAAATTTCAGAAAATGCGCTGCATTTTTTGATTGACTGGAAAACGACTCAGAAAACGGGCTTCTTTTTAGATCAACGCGAAAACAGAAATTTGATCCGCGGCATCGCGAAAGACAGAAAAGTTCTCGATTGTTTTTGTTATAGCGGCGGGTTCTCGGTCGCCGCGGCCGCCGGCCATGCCAAAGAAATTATGTCCGTCGATATTTCTGAATTCGCCACAGAAGCCGCCGAAGAGAATATGCGCCTTAACTTTCCAAAGATTCCGCACTTTATTGAAAAAAGAGACGTCTTTGAGTTTTTAAGGGAAAATGTTTTTGAACCCGACCTGATTATTTTGGATCCTCCGGCTTTCTGTAAAAACAAAAACCAAATTCAACAGGCCGCGCGCGGCTACAAAGATATTAATTTGGAAGCTATGAAGAAGATTGCGTCTGGTGGTTTTCTTTATACGGCATCTTGCTCTTCATTTATTAGCCCGGATTTATTTCAAAAGATTATCTTCGGTGCCGCAAAAGACGCGAAGCGCGCGGTGAAAATCCTCACCAAAACCGGCCATGCTCTCGACCATCCAGTTTCGATTTATCACCCCGAAGGCGAATACCTCAAAGGCCTGCTGCTGCAAGTCAGCTAGACTCACGATTATCCCTTGCCTGCCGGCAGGGAAGGGACCAACGACCAAAGACTAATTCGAAATACTTTTGTCTGCCGACCGGCAGTCAGGAAAATACTCCAAATTTTGCCGATCTCTTAAGAAAAGTATTTGCAAGGTCGTCTTAAAAATGCAACAATGTGTGGACAAATCAAGTCAACACCTGGAGAAATCTTGGCTCCTCAAAATGTAATCAAAAAAATTAGATTGAATCAAAAGCTCAGCATTCGAAAGTTTTCAGAAAAAATTCAAGTCGACCACGCTTATCTAAGCCGAGTTGAAAAGGGCTCTGTTCCGCCTTCAGACAAACTTCTTAAAAAAGTATCTAAATACTTCAAACAAGACATCGATCGTCTGCGCCTGGCTACTGGAAAATTACCAAAAGATATTTACAAAATTTTTCACGAGCACCCATCAGAAGCTGCCTCTGTTTTGCGGGAAAGTTTCTCTGTCTATAACTATGAAAGAGAAATCCAAGAAGAGAAGTCATTGCAACCTATCTATGAAAGCTCTTTGGGAAAATTGTATAAAGCCGACTGTTTAGACCTGCTCCCTAAAATTGACACTGAATCCATCGACTGCATTTTTGCTGACCCGCCATTTAATTTAAATAAAAACTATGGTGCGAAAGTTAACGACAATCTAGCGGAAGAAAAATATTTACAGTGGTCATATCAGTGGCTGGAAGAATGCGTTCGCATATTAAAGCCAGGAGGAAGTCTTTTTGTATACAACATCCCAAAATGGAATGTTTACTACTCTTCGTTTCTCATTAAACAATTAACATTTCGCCACTGGATCGCCGTCAACATCAAGCTTTCCCTTCCCATTCCGGGCCGTTTGTACCCCTCGCACTACAGTTTGCTCTATTTCACCAAGGGCAAGCCTCAAACTTTTAATCATCTGCGCGTCCCCATTCCAAAATGCAGACATTGCGGTGGCGATATAAAAGATTATGGCGGGCATAGAAAATTTTTAAATCCGTTGGGATTAAATCTTACAGATGTGTGGGATGATATTCCTCCTGTGCGTCACAAAAAAAACAAAGCTCGTCCAGCAAATGAATTATCTGTCAAATTGCTTGAGCGCGTCTTAAAAATTGCGACTCAGGAAAATGATTTGGTTTTTGATCCATTTGGTGGCGGTGGGACCACTTACTATGCAGCAGAAAGACTAAAGCGTCGGTGGATTGGGTGCGAAATCGAAGACTGCTTCCCCATCATTAGACGAATAGAACAAAACAAAAAAGAAAATTTGCTTTTAATTTAACGCTCGCCCATCTGTCCCTTTGGGTATTCGTTTTACTTTTTTACTCACTCCGTCATGTTCAATTTCAATTACCGCGAGATAACCCTCTTTAACAGATAACGATTTCCACAAAAGAAAGTAAGGCTCTATTTCTTGAAAATTTCCAACTCGATCGGTAAGGTAATGATACATTGCCCTTGATGGCAAAACTAATACTCCACCTATAAGTCGCCCTTTCAAAATGCCTATTGCCATTTTATTTAAGGCTCTATGGCTAGACGAAATATTTCCAGTTTCCCATTCAAAACAAAATAATCTTCCCGCCACTTTCAGTGCGGCATCGATAGGGCCAGGGTGCTTTTCAGAGGATACCGGCTCTCTGGTTTCCAACTCCCATCCCGCCTGCTTTAAAAATTTCATGCACAATAGCTTAATGGGTTTAACGCCATTACCTTCGCCCCGCTTCTTTCCGCATTGGTCATGTAAAATAAATTTACCAGATCCTTTTGGGTGTTCAATTTTCTCGATGGAGGAATAAATTTCTTTAAGAATTTTTTCCAAGATATCTGATTTGGAAAAAGGCCCAGATTCAATAAGCGTGGTTATTTTTATGATTTTCATCAAAAGAGTTATCGGCTTAAATAAAAAATACTAACTACTATTTTGATACCACTGCGCAGCATGTGAGTCAATCCCCGCCTCCTTTAGCGCCTCCGCCAAAGGACGGAGATACGTCCGTCTTTCCGCGATTCGCGTGGAATCGAGGAAAGACCGTATGATGGGAAACTATTCAAAGATTCGAGGCAGGTATCCGCAGATAAAATAAAAGCGCCTTCGAGCAACTCGGCATTCTTCGCCTTGTTTCTCCTTTTTAAGCCTCCACCCCTTGAGCGATGAACTCAAAAAAATCCTATCAATGGCGAGTTCCGCAGGCGAAGCCGAGGACTGTTTGAGCCAGCGATAGAATTTTTTTGAGCCTTATAGACTCTCGACTAAGCTGGAAATGACAGGAAAAAATCAGCTTATTAAACTTCTCAGCATCCAAGCCGTTTTTTCGTGTATCTGCATGCGCTGCGTTAAAAGATCCGCCGTCGGTTCATCGCTCACCCGTTCCACCGCGGGAAATACCGCGCGCGCGGTTCGAACAACCGCTTCCTGCCCGTCAACCAGCTGACGGATCATATCGGTGGCTTTGGGAACACCGCTCGCTTCTTTAATCGAGGCCAGCTTGGAAAACTCTTTATAGCTTCCCGGCGCGGGAAAACCCAAAGCACGGATTCGTTCCGCGATTAAATCAACCGCAAGCGCAAGTTCGTTGTATTGCGTTTCAAACATAAGATGTAATGTTTGGAACATCGGCCCCGTTACATTCCAATGAAAATTATGCGTTTTAAGATAAAGCGTGTAAGTGTCTGCCAGCAGCTTCGAAAGCCCGTCGGCGATTTCTTTGCGGTCCTTTTTTTCAATTCCGATATCAATCTTCATAATTCCTCCCAAAAACTTGTTTATAACAGGGCTTATTCTATTCTCACTTGATTGGAAGTCAAACGGCAGTTATGATCTCTCCCCATGAATACCCTTTGGCCTTGGATTTTATTTAATGCCGCCGTCATTACACTTTTGACGCTGGATCTAACCCTTATGCATAAGCGGCCGCATGCCATAAAAGTTAAAGAGGCTTTATGGCAAAGCGCCTTTTGGATTTCGCTGGCCGTTCTTTTCGGAATCGGTGTCTTTTTTGTTAAAGGCCAGCAATCCGCCTTGGAGTTTTTTGCCGCGTACTTGATTGAAGAATCCTTGTCCGTAGACAATCTCTTTGTTTTCATTCTCATTTTTCAATATTTCCGCGTACCGGACCAATATCAGCATAAAATTTTATTCTGGGGCATTCTCGGCGCGCTAGTAATGCGCGCTTTCTTTATTACAGCCGGCCTTTTTCTCATCAATAAATTCCATTTTATTATTTATATTTTTGGCGCTTTCCTGCTTTATACCGGCCTGAAAATGGCTTTTGAAAAAGAAAAGGAAATGCATCCCGAAAAAAACCCCGTCTTGAAACTCGTCACGAAAATGTTTCCGGTCGCGCCTAACGCCGAGAACGGGCGGTTTATTCTAAAAATCGACGGCAAGACATTCATCACGCCGCTGTTTGTCGCTTTGATCTGCGTTGAGCTCACCGATCTTGTTTTTGCCATGGATTCGATTCCGGCGGTGCTTGCGATCAGCAAAGATTCTTTTATTGTTTACACTTCGAATATTTTTGCGATTCTTGGACTGCGGTCGCTTTATTTCGCTTTGGCAGGCGTCATTAAAATGTTCGAATATTTAAAATTCGGGCTTTCCGCGGTACTGGCTTTCATCGGCGTCAAAATGCTGATTTCGCATTACTATCATATTCCGATCGGCATTTCGCTTGGGGTCGTGGCGGGGCTGATCGGGGTGTCAATTCTTGTTTCGATATTGCATAAAAAGCCCGGCGAACCCCATGACCCGCGGCCCGGTTCCTTTTAATTCCACTGCTGTTAATCCTGCTCTTGGGCCGAAGGCGTTACCTGAATTCCGAGCACGCTGAAAAATAATTCCCGGCTTGAAACCTTCTGCACATGCGCGCGTACTTCCTTAAAACGGTTCAGCGGAAGCGCATAGAAAAAAAGCCGCAATATACCTGAAACCAAAAATAAAGTGATCATCGAGTACCCGTTCAGCGGTGGAAGCCGTTCCGCGAGAAAGCCTCCCAAAGACGCGCCTAAAAAAAGTGCCGTGCCGCTGATCAGATTGAAATAACTTAAACAGCGCACGCGCTTTTCGGGCCGGACGCTGTCCAAAATAAAATTGGCGGAGCAAAGGTTGTAACCGCCCCAAATAAATCCGCCGAACATCTGGACGGCGAGCAAAAAATACCAGTTCGTCGAAAGGCACCAGAGAAGCGGAATAAGCGGAATCAATCCGCCCGTTAATTTAAGCACGCGCGCATTGCCCACACGATCGGCAATGCGGCCCCATAACGGCGAGCCGGCCAGAACGGCGATGATAACCACCAGGTAAATAGACATGTACTGGAAATAATTAAATTTTAAATCTTCCAGCATATAAACACCGAAGTAGGGCGCGGAAATCTGCGTCGCGAACATAATTCCCGCCGAAAACATGACGAACCTGACGAAGTTGCTTTGCCGAAAACGTTTGATAAACATCCAAAACGTAAACCGGCTTTCGGGTTTTTCTTCATAAGGAATATCTTCCATATGGCGAAAAAGATGCGCTGAAATCAGCCTTGCTATTCCGGTCAAAAGAAAAAGCAGGCCGAATCCAAGCCGTGCGGAATAAGGGCGAACCCAATCCAGAAAAATTCCCGCGGTAAATAAAGCCGCCATTCCAGCCAGCCCGACAATCAATTGGCGGTCGCCCATATAGCGCCCGCGTTCATGCGGTTCAAGATAATCGCTCATCAAACTGCCCCAGGCGGCGGCGATCCAGTTGCCGACGATTTTAAATAAAACCGTAATCAGCGTTAAAATAAAAACCGGAATCATGCCTTTCCAAAAACAAAGTCCCGCGGACGCTATCAGTAAAAATCCCTGAACGCGGGCCATGGTAATCAAAAATTTCAGCCGGCTCTTGGCGTGCCGAACTCTTTCCGCCGCGAATAATTGGAAAAAAGACCCTAACAGGCTGGGCCATGCCACGAGCATACCGATCGCGGCATGCGGCGCGCCGAGGAAAAGCGCGTAAGGCGTAAGATAGAACTCCGTCAAGGTCAGCATGATATTGCCGGGAATGCCTTCCTTCCAGGAAGCCTCGAGGCTTTTACGGTGTTTTTCCGGCATCCAGATCAGTGTTGCTTTTGTTCTGAGCCTATGGCTCAACCACGAAAATAATTTCATTCTGAACCATCTCAACTCCCGGGGTTAGGAGATCACTCCTAACCCCGGGAGTTTTTCTTAGGTTAAATAAAAAAGGGCGGCGCTATTAGCGCCGCCCTAGTAATTTACGGTTGCGCGTAGCGCAGAGTTAATTATTTACGTAACAGGTCGCGGATTTCTTCAAGCAAGATTTCATTACGCGGCGCCGCAACCGGAACTCCGGGTTTGGCCTCTTCTTTTTTCTTCAGCGCATTCATGCCTTTGATCACAAGGAACAAACAGAAGGCGACAATAACGAAATTAATAATCGTGTTCAAGAACACACCGTAATTAATCGTCGCGGCGCCGGCCTTCTGGGCCTCGGCCAATGAAGCGTATCCGACACCGCTCATATCGATAAACAAGCTGGTGAAATCCACACCGCCTAGAAGCTTGCCGATAGGCGGCATGATGATGTCATTGACGAGCGAACTTACGATTTTTCCGAACGCGCCGCCGATAATGACACCGACAGCCATATCGACCACATTGCCCTTCATCGCGAAGTCTTTAAATTCCTTCAAAACTTTCATCTGCTATATCCTTCCAGTTATTGTGTTGGAATGAACAGCTCTTGACATAAAGAGCCTGCTTTTTATTGTGATACGACAGTTTCTTCTTTGACGGTAAAAAGACTAGCGCCTTTATAGCCGGGGCGTCTTTTCAGACGATCCCAATATTGGCGAAGCTTAGGCGTGATACCGACTTTGTCGGCTATTGCGAGCCCCTCCAAAGAAGCCAGCCCCGCCATGACGGTGCAATCCGCTAAAGAAAATTTTCCGGCGATATATTCTTGCTTGCCGAGATAAGTATCAAGACGCTTCACGCCTTCGGCAACGCCCGCGATTAATTCTTCCGTGATTTCTTCGTTCGCGCGTTTTTTGAGGACGCATTTAATGACCGCCTTGTAAAAATGCAAATCGCAATAAGCACTGACGATACGGACGCGGGCGCGTTCCGCGGAAGCTTCCGGCAAAAGCGCGGGCTCGGGATATTCATCGTTCAGATACTCAATGATCGCGGTTGACTCATAGATAGTCTCCCCGTCATCGGTCATTGTCGGAAACTCACCGTTGGGATTAAGCTTCAAATATTCTTCTTTTTTATTGTCGCCCCAAGCGATATTTTTAATTGTGTAATCCAGGTTCTTTTCATCCAAAACAGCCAAAACTTTGCGGCCATAAATCGACGGCGCGGCATAATATAATTCAATCATAATGTCCTCCTTAACTAACAATAAAAGCGTCAATCGCCCGAAACGGGAGCGCTATATTACATGGGAGGGGGGTAAAAGTAAATTGCGGACTAAAAGGAGCTTAACAAACCGGATTCGGCCAAGCCATTCAGGATAAATTGAACCGACATGGCGGCCAGCAAAAGCCCCATCAGGCGAGTAAAAATCTTTTGGACAATGCCGCTTATAAGCGTCGCCCGCATCGAAACCATATAGAAAACAAAAAATGAAATGAGCGATACGGATAGAATCGCAAGCAGCATCACCATCCCGTCCATCCAGCTAGTAACATGATTCGCTAAAATCATGACCGTGGTGATCGCACCGGGCCCGGCGAGCATGGGTATCGCCAGCGGCGTGACGGCAATATCGGTTTTATCCGCGCCTTCATCCTGTTCTTCCTGGGTCTGTCTGACACCCGTCATCCGGGCGTTCAACATATCAATCGCGATGAAAAAAAGCAGTATTCCCCCCGCGATTTGGAAGGCCGGCAAAGTAACCGAAAGCAGCTTGAGAATCACCTTTCCAAAAAAGGCAAAAACGGAGAGAACAAGAAAGGTTAATGTGCAGGCCATTGCGGAAATACGCACCCGGTCGGCGGCGGACTTTCCCGGGGTAATCGCCAAAAAAGCGGGTATTAACCCGATCGGATCGACTATCGCCATCAAAGATGAAAAACAAAGAATCGCAAAATCCATGAATAACCTCTTAAAAAAAGTATAGCATCCCCTCGCGGGCCTCTGTTGTATAATTTCGGCTATGACGACCTCTTTATTGACTTTTGTTTTGGTGTTCGGAGCCGGGCTTGTTTTGGGTTTGGGGCTGGCATACATTTTAAAACTGTATCGCCATCAAACCGCCAAAGACCTCGCTTCAGAAATGTTCCAGGAGTCCCAAATTCAGCTCCAAAACAGTTTCGGCAAACTATCGCTCGAAGCACTTTCTCAGAACTCTTCGGAATTTTTAAAGCTCGCGAAAGAAAAATTGGAAAGCCAGACTGGCACCAATTCCGCTGAACTCGATAAAAAAAAGCAGCTGATCGAGAAAGATATTTCCCAGGTTTCTAAAAAATTAGAAGACGTTACAAAGCTTGTCAGCGCGCTTGAAAAAGACCGCGAACAAAAATTTGGAGAATTGACGAATCAGCTAAAAACAACGAACGAAAGAACCTCCGACCTGATCCGCACCACACAAACTCTGAATGAAGCGCTGTCAAACAACAAAGCCCGCGGACAATGGGGCGAAAGAATCGCGGAAGACATTCTCCGTATCGCCGGATTTATCGAAAACATCAATTACCTCAAGCAAAAAACGATTGAATCCGCCGGCTCGCGGCCCGACTTTACTTTTCTTTTGCCTAAAAATTTAAAATTGAACATGGACGTCAAATTTCCGGCGGCGAATTACAGCAAATACTTGGAAGCCGCGGGCGAAGTCGAAAAAGAAAGTTGTTTGAACAGTTTTTTCAGGGACGTGAAGGCGCGTATTAAAGAAGTGACGACGCGCGATTACATTGATCCGGATCAAAGCACGCTGGATTACGTTTTATTGTTTATACCTAATGAAACGATTTATTCTTTTATTCATGAAAAAAATCAAAACCTTCTGGAAGAAGGCCTGAAAAACAAAGTTGTGTTCTGTTCTCCGCTAACGTTATTCGCCGTGCTTGCCGTCATTCGCCAGGCGGTCGATAATTTTTCTCTCGAAAAAACCTCGAATGAAATTCTCTCCCTGCTGGTTGAATTCAAAAAACAATGGGGCGAATACACCAAGAAAATGGAAAGCCTGGGCGACAAACTTGAAAAGGCAAAGGAAGAGTTTGATTTGCTGACGACGACACGCCAAAACAAACTGGAAAAGCCGCTGAAGAAAATTGAATCACTTCACAAACAAAAAGGCCTGCCGGATGTCCGACAGGAAGATTCGCTTTCCTTTTTGCCCGAACTGATGGAAGAAGAATTCAAAGATTAAAAACGCAATTGCGCCCCAAAGCAAATTAAATCGCGGCTGAGCGTAGCTCAGAGCAAAAATTAAACCGAACAGGTATTTTTATTGCGGCCGCTTTTTAAAACATCCTGAATTAGGTCCGCGAAAAGCTCCGTAAGCGCTTTATGATTACCGGGCGTTGGAACGCGGTAAAATTGAAGGCCCAATTCTTCCGCTAATTTTTTAGCTTCAATATCAAGATCATATAAAACTTCCGCGTTATCGCTCAAAAAGCCCATCGGAATGACCAGAACAGCTTTCTTGCCTGAAGCCGCGGCGGCCTTAATCGTCGCAAGAATATCCGGTTCAAGCCACGGCTGTTCGGGATTGCCGCTCCGAGACTGATAAACATGTTTCCAATCAAACAAACCCGCGCTATCCGCGACTAATCTGCTCGCCGCTTCATATTCAGCACTAAAAATACAAATGTGGCAGTCCTTTTCCATCATCAACGGAATGGAGTGGCATGTAAAAATAACTTCCGTCCCCTGCCGGATACCGGAAGGAATTTTTTGTACCGCACCCTTAACGGCGTCGGAAATGATTTTAATAAGCTCCGGGTGGTGATACCAGGCGGGCAGATAAATATAATTTAAATCCATGATGCCGTTTTGATGCAGCGCCTCATGGATGTTTTCTTTATAACGCCGGCAGCTCACGGGACTGCGGAAAGGCGCGAGAATAACCCCGACTCCTTTTTTCAGGCCGCGGTCATGAATATCAAGCAACACATCTTTTAAAAACGGCGCGGTATTACGATAGCTCAAAAAAACGGGCCGTTCGGTGCCGAGCAGTTTGGCGAGATCCTTTTGCAGCCGCGAAGCCCATGCGTTGTAAGGCGATTTGCCGCCAATCATTTCATAATGCTTTGCTACGGATTGCAGACGCTCATCCGGAACATCGCGGCCCGCGGTCACCTGGCGCAGAAAAGGCATGACATCTTCGGTCTTTTCAGGCCCGCCAAAACCGATCAAAAGGACGTGGTCAAAGTTGTTTTTCATGCAGCTTATTATACTCGATGCCTTTTTTTTAAATAGATTGTAAATCGCGTTTCTGAATCCTATGATGGAAGCGCATTCAATGAATCGATTTGCAATAAATAACACAAATAAGGGAGCCTCTATGAAGAAAATATTCGCCGTGCTCTTGATCGCGTTCACATTACTCGCTTCTCCCAGTGCTTGGGCTGTTAACACCGCAACTCATGGAGAAATTAGAGGAAAAACCGTAGTTACTGGTTTATTATCACTTCTTGTGTGGCCAGGCATTGGACAATACATCAACGGAAATCCTCCAAAGAAAAATTGGACTCATGCCGCACTCGGCTTAACAGGCATATTCCAGCTTTGGTCGGGTTGGGATGCTCTCATTGACCGTAAAGGCGGCCGGTGGGACGGGAAAATTTAATCGAATCTAAGAAATTCAAAAACCCCGGGCTTCGGCCCGGGGTTTTTTATTTTAATCCGATAGGATTGCGGCAAATTTCGGCGGATTTTTCAGCGGCCTTATAATAATCTTTGCCTAATTCGACTTTGTCGCGCCCCTTCGAAACACGCCATGCGTTGGTATCGCGCAGAGAGTACGCGCAACCGCAATACTGCTGTTGATAAAATTCTTCTTTCTTAGATATTTCAATCATGCGTGACGAACCATTTTCTTTGCGCCAATTATAATCCCAATACTTAACACCGGGATAAAGCGACGCGGCTTTGATACCGGCATTCGTCACTTGATTAAAATCTTTCCAGCGTGAAATGCCCAGACAGCTTGTAATCACTTTAAAATCATTTTGCGCCGCGTATTCCGCGGTTTTGACGAAACGCATTTCAAAACACATGGAACAGCGCTCACCTCGCTCCGGGTCACGCTCATGGCCTTTCATCGTTTCAAACCAGCGTTTGTCATCGTAATCCGCGTCAATAAAAGGAATTCCTAATTTTTCGGCATAGCGGATATTTTCATCTTTGCGCAAAAGGTATTCTTCGATGGGATGAATGTTGGGATTATAAAAATAAACCGTGAGCTCAATCCCCGCTTTATGCATATCTTCGATTACTGAGCCCGAACAAGGCGCGCAGCAGGAATGCAGCAGCACTTTCTTTTCGCCATGCGGCGGAACCAAGGGCGAGCCGATTTGTCTTTCCTGTAAATCTTGCTTCATATACTTGGAATTATACTGCATCACTCGCTGGGGACAGAAAGTTTTGCTACGCAAACAAGTGAAACAGCTGCTCTGACCCCAGTGATCCTGCTACAATACAAATATGGTTTTTCTAATGGATTTACTGAACGACACCATTTGGTTTCTCGCGCTCGCTTTTGTGATGCTGCTTTGGGCGGACTATCTTAATACTTTAACGCATGGCCGCGCGGCGGAACACCTGAAGAAACATCCTCATCACCAATATGTTTCAGCAACGGTTCTGGGGGGGCTTCCAGGCTGTTTTGGCTCTTTTATCAACGTTTCGCTTTACACTCATCGTCTTTACTCATTCGGTGCGCTTTTGGCGGGAATGATCGCGGCAACCGGCGATGAGGGGTTTTTTATGCTCGCGCTTTTTCCTCAAAAGGCGCTTTTTCTTTTTGCCCTGCTGATCATTCTCGGTTTTTCTGTAGGCGCGCTTTTTGACCGTTTCTTTCCAAATTTTGAAAAAACTTCTCCTCTTTTCCATGAATTACCGATGCACGGCGAAGACAGTGACCATTCCCATCATCATGAAAAATCCGGTTATTCAATTTCAGCCGCGAACCTGCGCTGGATTCTTTCCGCCATTATGCTGAGCCTCTCTGCCGCGCTGATTCTCGGCTGGATCCATCACCCTGAATTTATAGGCCATGCGCATGAAAGCCACGGCCAACATGAGCGCGGCGAAACATGGTTCACCGCTTTCGCGCTGCTTTCTTCACTTTGGATTTTCCTAAAAACTTCCGGACATTATCTTGAGGAACATGTTTGGGAGCATATCATCAAACATCATTTACCAAAATTCGCTCTTTGGACAGCCGGAACCCTACTGCTTTTAAAAGTGGGCGGGCAATATGTGGGGCTGCATTCCTGGCTGAGCCAAAACCTCTGGCAGACGCTGGTTTTTGCTTTGCTAATCGGTCTGCTTCCCGTTTCGGGCCCGCATTTAACTTTCGCGGTTCTTTTTTCGCAAGGCGCAATTCCCTTTTCGATTTTACTCGCAAATTCGATCGTTCAGGAAGGCCACGGAATTCTGCCTCTCTTGCCTTATCCCAAGCGCGATGTCATTGTGATTAAGGTTATTAAGCTAGCATTAGGGCTTTTGATCGGCGGACTTGCGCTTGCTTATGGGTTTTAAATAAGGAATACGAATTTACGAGTTTTTCCTAAAAAGGCAACTTTTGAGTAAATTTGTATTCCTTTTATGAGCACATCCCAATTTTATTTAATGCAAAGAGCTTTGCAGGATCTTAATTGGAAGGAAATGAAAGAATAAAAACCGAACCGCGTTTATCAGGCGCAGCTTCACAACGCGCCCGCCCTCGATGGGCTTCCATGATATGTTTCACAATCGCAAGCCCAAGCCCGGTACCGCCTGTCTCACGTGAACGCGCTTTGTCTTCTCGGAAAAATCTTTGAAATACTTTTTCGTGATTATCGGGATGAATTCCCGGACCTGAATCCGCGACCCGAATTTCGATTTGTTCATTCGTGGAAGAGGCAGCTGAAATTGAAATCACCCCGTCTTCGGGAGTAAATTTAACGGCGTTGTCCAATAAGTTAATAAGCACCTGGCGAAACTGGTCTTGATTTGCCGTTAAAGTCAAATTAGGTTCAGTTTGTTTTTTTAGAATCAGCTTTTTTTGCCGCAAACGAAGCTCAAAAAGCTCAAGAACTGCGTGTATTTCAGCTTCTGCATTAAGCGGTCGTTTTTCAAAATCGCGAGTCTGGCTTTCTACGCGCGAAAGGGTCAATAAATCTTCGATCAGCCGGCGCAGCCGCTCCGAATCGGTTTTCATTAAATTTAAAAATTTCTTGCGCGTTACCGCCTCTTCTCCCGCGCCGTCCAGAAGCGTTTCGATGAACCCATGTATTGAGGTCAAAGGGGTGCGTAACTCATGCGACACATTTGCCACAAAATCACGCCGCATCGTTTCTAGTTTTTTCAGGTCTGAAATATCGGAAAAAACAAAAATAGCCGTGAGCGATGACTCTTGCTGCAGCCGCACAATGCGCATGCGCAATGTTTTGCCCGCGCCCGTTAAAAGTTCGGTTTCAAAAAAGTTGTTTTGTGTTTTATTCAGAAATTTTTCGGCCTCGGTCAGCGCAATGTGATACCGTAAAATCTCAAACAGTTTTTTTCCTTCATGCGTTTCGACAGGCAGCGCCGCTAATTCGCAATACTCGCGATTACAAAAAAGAACATTCCGCGCTGCGTCCACCGCGATTAACCCGTCCGGTAACCCGCTCAAGATAAATTTCAACGCGGTGTTTTCTAAAAGGGCTGCGTGAACTTTTTTTTCGAGTAGATATTTGAGGCGCGTTAATTCCTGATCGGGCGTTTCCTGGGAAAGAATGCGCGTCACCGTGGAAGGCTCGCCCATCATTTTAAAAATATCTTGAAGAAGCTCGGAGCACGCATCCAGAGTTTTGCGGTCTTGCCCCGCCTTTCTCCCGAGCAAAAGCAAGGAAACGAATGAAACGATTAAGAGGCCGAGAAGAAAACTAACGGCGGACAAACTCATCGGGAATCAGGTTCGATCCGGTAGCCGACATTTTTAACCGTAATAATCCGTTCGGATTCGGTTTTTAGTTTCTTGCGTAATTGCCCGACATGCATATCGATGGTGCGGGTTTCGATGTTTTCGGAGTGCTCATAACCCCATACCTGGTCAAGCAGCTGGTCGCGGCTTAGAACACGTCCGTCTGCCTCAAGCAAGGCTTTAAGCAAATCATATTCTTTTGAGGTCAGGTAAAGAGGCTTGCCCTTTAAAGTCGCCTCATGCCTTCCGTCATCCAAAATAAGTTCGCCCAGCTCAAACAACTCTTTTCCGCCTGAACTCCCGCTTTTCTTTTGCCGGCGCAAAACAGCTTTGATGCGCGCCAAAAGCTCGCGGACTCCGAATGGCTTAGCTAGGTAATCGTCCGCTCCGATTTCAAGGCCTAAAACCTTATCGGCTTCCTCAGATTTTGCGGTCACCATAATAATCGGAATGCCAGAGGTGCGCGTATTGCTTTTAAGCATTTTGCAAACTTCGATACCATCCATTTTAGGCAGCATAATATCGAGTAAAATCAAATCCGGCTTTTGATCGCGGGCTACATCAGCGCCCGCGCTCCCGTCATAAGCGGATAGAACCGTATAACCTTCTTTTTGAAGGTTATATTTTACAAGCTCGTGAATGGCCGGCTCGTCTTCAACAATCAGAATTTTTTTAGGCATGGGTCCTTTGGTAATAAGTTATAAGTGATAAGGTTTAAGCTTTATTACTATCACTTAATTTCTTAAAACCGGCTTCTTCCTCGGTGAATCATACACAAGTGCGCCTTTGATTGCGAGAGGCGGAAAATGAATTTACACGTTCTTGACACTGGCGCTTCCTTTTAATTCAAATGGCTTAAAGCCATTTGAAAACAATGCTCCGTGCCGTGTCCGGTTTAAAAACAAGTCGGACGGACCTGGCCCTTCGTTAAAATTTAAATCGCTATAGGCGATATAAGAATATACCTCGGTGCTGTGTCGGGCTTAAAAACAAGTTGGACGGGACATTGTTGCTTTTCAAGCCCACAAAAACTATCACCAAAAACACATAAATGTTCAAAAAAACCTATTCCATGCACCCGCTCTCTTGAGAAAAAACATGGCACGAGGATTGCTTTAATTATTTTGTTAACCTTCCCTGCCCGCCGGCGGGCAGGTGATCAACCCCGGGAGCGTTGGTTTGACATCCCCGA
The DNA here is from genome assembly GCA_043718225.1 of Candidatus Omnitrophota bacterium. Classification (GTDB taxonomy): domain Bacteria; phylum Omnitrophota; class Omnitrophia; order Omnitrophales; family Aquincolibacteriaceae; genus Multiplicimicrobium. The sequence goes on along the minus strand of JAYSWD010000001.1, from coordinate 97,741 downwards.
AAACCAGCGCTCCCCTTCTATATTTGGCTCTGAGCAAGCTCAACCGCAAATGCCTCATTTGCAGAATCTCAAAACACAAAAGGCATTCAAAAAGGTGGTTATGCAAGGCGCCAACGAACGCCCGCGGAGGCGTACTAGAAACGTGCGCCGCACAAGGAAGTGAGATTTTTGCAACGACGCAGAAGCCCTTTTTCAATGGTTTATTCGGTGGTGGCAGGAGTTTCGGCATTGGGATTGGGCATATAGACTTCGCGCGCTTTGGCGCCCTGCGAAGGGCCTATTACGCCCTGAGATTCAAGCTGGTCCATAATTCGCGCGGCGCGCGTATAGCCAAGCCCCATGCGGCGCTGCAGATTGGATGTGGAAGCAACTCGCGTTTCGACGACTACCCGCAGGGCTTCGTCGTAAAGCTCATCTTTTTCACCGCTGCCCTCGCCCGCTTTTTTTTCAACCGGCGCGATTAATTCCTGAAGAAATTCCGGATTGCCCTGCTTTGCCCAGTAGTCGACAACGTCACGTATTTCTTCATCCGAAACAAACGGCGCCTGGCCGCGAATTAACTTCGCTTCTCCCGGCTTTAAAAACAACAGGTCACCTTTGCCGAGCAGTTGATCCGCGCCATTTCCGTCCAAAACCGTGCGTGAATCCACTTTGGAAGAAACCTTAAATGAAATACGCGCCGGAAAATTCGCCTTGATTACACCCGTGATAACATCCACCGACGGGCGCTGTGTGGCGAGAATCAAATGAATCCCGACCGCACGCGAAAGCTGCGCCAGGCGGCAAATCGGTCCTTCGACTTTATCACGCATCGTCATCATCAAATCCGCAAGCTCGTCGATGATCACCACAATGTAAGGCAGCTTTGCCGGAATAAGATTTTCTGAAGTCTTCGCGTCCGCGATATCAAGCTGCAGCTGATCTTCTTCGCTGATCACGCGCGCGTTGAACGCGCTGATGTTTCTTACGCCGACAGTCGATAAAAGCCGGTATCTCTTTTCCATTTCTTGCACCACCCAATTGATCGCGTGCGCGGCTTTTCTGACATCAGTCACAACCGGCGTCAACATATGCGGAATTTTATTGTAAACCGCCATTTCCACCATCTTCGGATCAACCATCACAAATTTAAGCTCATCGGGTGTTTTTGAAAAAAGCAAGCCGCCGATAATCGCGTTCACGCAAACTGTTTTTCCGCTGCCCGTGGTTCCCGCAACCAGCATATGCGGCATTCCGCTTAAATCGGATAGCAAAGGCCGTCCGCTTGTGTCTTTGCCTAAGATAAGCGGCAGCGGATGCTTGCCGGCATTAAATTCGGGCGTTTCCACAAGCTCGCGCAAATAAACCATGTTGGTTACGGAGTTCGGAATTTCAATCCCCACCGCCGATTTACCCGGAATCGGAATAATCATGCGCACGCTCGACGCTTTTAGCGCCAAAGCCAGGTTGTCCGCGAGATTGGAAATTGAATTCAGCTTCACACCGGGCGCGGGCAAGAGTTCATAACGGGTGATGACGGGGCCCTGCTCAACTTCGGTGACCTTCACCTCGATGCCGAACTCAGACAAGGTTTGCTCAATAATTTTTGAATTCGCTTCGAGATTATCATTCGAAGCTTTCGCCGCGGGCGGGCGTGTTAAAAGGCTCGGCGGCGGCAGAACATATTTTTTCTTTGCCGCGGATCCGATCACGCCTTTAAAAGAATCTTCGGACACAGGAGCCTCGGCTTTAGGCTGGTCTAATTTTGCTTTGAGAATGGCGGGCTTACTCGCGGATCTCGCTGTTTCCGCGGCAGCTAACATTTCTTTCTGTTTTAATTCTTCGGCACCGGCTTCCGGACGGTAAGCTTTTACTTTAATCGGCTGGTTGAGAATTTTTGCGTCCAAAGCGGGCCTTGGTACTTCCGTTTCTTTCTTGCCTGCCTGCCGGCCGGGCAGGGGCTTTTCTTTTTCAGCTTTGACATGCGGCTCGCGGCTTTTCTTCGGGCGTTCATCGGTTTTACTCAAAAAAGAAAAAATGCCCGCAAAAGCTTCGCCGGCGCGCGAAAAATAAGGCCACACACCCATAAGCGCATGAGCGGCAAGCTGTGCCACCGCTTCAATAAGCGGGAAAAGCAGATAGTCCGTCGCTAAAATAAGCGCGAGCATCAATGTGCAAAAAGAAACGATCAGACTTCCCGCAAATCCGAAATATTTCAGCAGATAAGTTGCCGTCACATGCCCGAGGCAGCCGCCCGCGGTAATACGATTTTCGTCGGAAGCTAAAACCGAAAAAAGAGTGGCGCTCGCCGCTATCGCCGCGAAAAGGCCGAGAAATTTTAAAAAACGTTTATCCGGAACACGCTGCTTAAGAAAACTCCAAGCCCAAATTAAAAAAAGAATAGGAACAACAAATGCGCTCCAGCCAAAACTGAGATAAAGTCCGAACGAAGTGTAGGCTCCGATAATGCCCGTGTAATTTTTGACGGGATTATTCGGATGCGAGGTATAAAAAGGAATATCAAGCCGGTTGAAACCGATCAGACTGCAAAGAGCAAAAAGGCCCAACAGCAAAAAAAACACGCCCCAGATTTCATTGATTCGTTCTTTTCGCATGATATTTTTTGCTCTGAGCTGAAGGCTCAACCGCTTAAGCCAATATAAAGTTATTTTAGAAATTTTACCGTGGTTGCGCCAAAAGCGCAGAACCAAAACAACAATTGAGATAGAGCTCTCATATTATCGGAAAGATGCTTGAAATTCCTAAGCACTAAACGCAGTTTATTATGCGCAGAAACTTGCTTAATGTCCTGTGCTGCCAAAGCCGCCCGCGGCTCTAACCGTGTCTTCCAAGTTGTCGACAGACACCAAATTGGCTTTGACAACAGGCGCGGCAATCATTTGAGCGATACGCATACCGCGTTTGACCGTAAAGGGTTCATTTCCAAGATTCATTAAAATCACCTGCAGCTCGCCGCGGTAATCCGAATCAATCGTGCCCGGTGAGTTAGGCAATGTGATGCCATTTTTCAAGGCGAGGCCGCTGCGCGGACGGATTTGAACTTCGTAATTTTGCGGAATGGAGATGCACATTCCCGTAGGGACAAGCTTGCGTTCTCCGCAGCGAATAATAATATCCTCGCGGCATGCCGCCGTAAGATCTAAACCGGCTGACCCCTCGGTCTGATATTTAGGAAGCTCCAAACCCTCAAAATGCGGCAATGTTTTAACGGAGATTTGCATGCTCATATTTCTCTTCCTGTGGTTGGGCGAAGCCCAGAACTAAATAAAAACAGTTTCCCTAAAAAAAGTTTGCTCTGAGCCGCGGTTGAGCGCAGCTCAGAGCAAAAATATAATTGTCGTCGGTTGCGCTTTGCGCAGAGGCAAAACGAATCAGCGTCTACCGCCGCGAAAACCGCCGCCGCGTCCGCCGCGGTCACCGCGCGGAGCTTCAGCTTCGATCATAACGCGTTCGCTTTCAGGCAAAAGCGGAAGTCCCGCAGGATTAATCGCTTTCACACTCAAAGAAACTTTGCCGCGGTCATCAACACCGACAACCTGAACGGTAACTTTGTCGCCCACTTTCAAATAATCACCGGGGCTTTTCACAAAGCCGTCGGCCATTTCAGAAACGTGCAACAATCCGTCTTTGCCCGGAATAATTTCGCAGAATGCGCCGAACGATGTCAGCTTCTTCACTTCCGCGTCATAGGTTTTGCCGACTTCGGGTTCTTCGGTAATCGATTGAATTTTGGCGATTGCGGCATCGACGCTGGTTTTATTAACCGCGGAAATATTGATGCTGCCGTCATCGGAAATATCAATCTTGGCGCCGGTTTCTTCGACAAGCTTACGGATATTCTTTCCGCCAGGGCCGATGATTTCGCCGATTTTCTCGGGATCAACCTGGATGGTCGTAATACGCGGAGCGAATTCGGAAACTTCTTTTTTCGGCTCAGAGATGCAATCCGTCAAAAGTTTCATGATCGTGAGGCGCGCTTTTTTCGAATCATCAAAAGCTGTTTTGAGAATTTTTTCACTGATTCCCGAAAGCTTCAAATCCATTTGAATTGCCGTAAGACCGTTGATTGTTCCGGCGGCTTTGAAATCCATATCGCCCAGATGGTCTTCGATACCGGCAATGTCCGTTAATACACGGAATTCATCGCCGTCGGTAACAAGGCCCATCGCGATTCCGGAAACTGGCGACTTAATCGGTACGCCTGCATCCATCAAAGCCAAAGTTCCGGCGCAAACACTCGCCATTGAACTTGAACCGTTTGATTCCAAAATATCGGAAACAACGCGAATGGTGTACGGAAAATCTTCAGGCGAAGGAATCACAGGCGATAAAGCCCGTTCTGCCAATGCGCCATGCCCTACTTCGCGGCGGCCCGGCCCGCGATCCGGCTTGGATTCATTCACGCTAAATGAAGGAAAGTTGTAATGCAAAAGGAAACTCTTGGAAGTCGGCCCATGCAGCAAATCAACCGTCTGCTCGTCCTGGCCTGTGCCAAGCGTCGCAACGCCCAAACTCTGCGTTTGACCGCGTGTAAAAAGCGAGGAACCGTGTGTGCGGGGCAGCATTCCGACTTCGCATACAATTTGGCGAATATCGTAGAAACCGCGGCCGTCGACGCGCTTGTTGTCCTTAATATATCCTTCGCGGACTTTTTTCTTTTCAACTTTAGCGAAAGCTTCGATGAAATCGGCTTTCTTAAAATCGGCGCTTGTAGTGTCAAAAAGCGCGAGCGCTTTTTCTTTAATCGCGCCTAAAACTGCATCCTGCTCAACTTTTGTTTTCTTGCCGAAAACATTCTTAAATTCAGAGCCGAGGCTTTCGGTGATTTTATTCACGTATTCTTCGTTGATCTGAACGCCTTTAACAACACGCTTAATCGGTTTCACCAAGTCAAAAAGTTTTTGCTGCGCGGCAATAACTTCCTGAATGGCTTTATGGCCGAATTGAATCGCTTCGAAAACTTTTTCTTCGGAAATTTCATTTGCGCCCGCTTCAAGCATGCCGACGGCATTTTTAGTGCCGGCCATAACAAGATCCAAATCGCTGGTTTCAAGTTCCGCGGCGGATGGATTAATGACAAAGTTACCGTCAATGAGTCCGACACGCACCGAACCCATCGGTTCGGCAAAAGGAATGTCTGAGATGTGAATCGCAGCCGAAGCTCCGATCATCGCCATGATATCGGTCTGTGCATCGGGATCAGATGAAAGCACCATGATCGAAACGCTGACTTCGCTGCGGTAATTCTTAGGGAAAAGCGCGCGGATCGGGCGGTCAATCAAACGCGAAACTAAAACTTCGCGCTCGGATGCTTTGCCTTCACGCTTGAAATATCCGCCCGGAAAACGGCCTGCGGCATAAGCGCGTTCACGAAAATCCACGGTTAAAGGAAAAAAATCGCGTGGAGTTTCCGATTCCGGAGCGCCGACAACCGCGACAAGCACAACGCTGTCGCCACATTTTACGAGCACTGACCCGCTGGCCTGACGGGCAACTTTACCTGTTTCAAGAATATATTCGCGTCCGCCGAGATTGAAAGACACTTGCTTAGGGTTCAACATAAATTAAATTCCGTTTGTGTTAGTTGTTAATAATTTGAAGTGTATCGCAGTGCGGTTGTATTCAACGCAGAGCAAAAACAAAACAGTGCTTACTTGCGCAGATTCAGCTTTTCGAGGAGATCCGCATGTTTCTTCGGATCTTGCCGCATCACGTAAGTCAAAAGTGTCTTACGGCGGGCAACCATCGTCAAAAGTCCGCGACGGGAATGATTATCTTTTTTATTTTTTTCAAAATGACCGGAAAGACCATTAATTCTTTCGGTTAAAATGGCAACCTGAACGGCAGCAGAGCCGGCATCGTTCTTGTTGATCTTAAATTTGTCGATCGTTTCTTTCTTTTTTTCTTTCGTCAATGCCATGTTTTTTTATTCCTCTTCGTCTGTCTTGATTCTTCTTCTTTGAGCCGAGGATTGTACTCTAGGCGGTTTAAAATTGTAAAGATTTATATTGGAAGGCTCAGCCGTTAATCTTTCGAAGTACACTTATGCTAAGTTAATGTAACTATATTCTATATCAATGGTTATGTCTCAGGTATTCGGCTAAGCCAGGGGTCAGAGCAAAACAAACCGGCAATCAATTAAGTGCGGTTTGTGCCTTTTTGCTAAGCGAAAGACCGTAAAAGGGTGAGCCAATTATGTAGACCAGCATCAAAGTCAAAAACCCAATCTCGCGGTCAAACACCGCCCAAGATAAAAGAAAAGCTGTTCCAGCCAATGCCATAAAAGGTTTCCAAATCTCATAGGATTCACCGAAGGGTTTAGGATAAGGAATATAGCTCACCATTAAAACTGCCAGGCTGCCCATGAACAAAAGTGAAATTCCTGAGAAAAGCGGGTAACCGAACCAGCCATTATGAAGTCCCGCGAGCGCAAACATGACTACTCCCAAAGCCGCGGAAGGCGACGGCAACCCCTGAAAATAGCCCTTCATTGGCGGACGAAGATTAAAGCGCGCAAGCCTTATTGCGGCACAAACTGTATAAGTTGCCGGCGCTAAAAAAGCGATAAATGAAAATTCCGGCTGAATAAATAATTCCGCGAATAGAAAAGCGGGCGCGGTTCCGAATGAAACCATATCGGCGAGCGAATCGAGCTCACGGCCAAATTCCGAAACGGTGTTGAACATCTTGGCAAGATTGCCGTCCACCGAATCAAACACCATCGCCATCACAATCAGCCAAATCGCATGATACGGCTGATCATGCGCCGCCATCACCATCGACAGCAGTCCGCAAACCAAGTTCATGGATGTCGCGGCATCAGCCGGCGCGAATCTCATTTTCCGTTTTGTGCGTTCGTTTATTTTTTCCATACTCCCACGACCGTTTCGGCTGATTTCACATCATCCCCCAGATGAACCGAGGTTTCAAATTCTTCCGCCGGAAGATAAAGTTCCGCCCGGGATCCATAGCAAATCATACCTATTTTAGCGCCCCGCGCAAGCGTTTCGCCCTTTTTAACATCCCAGTGAATATGCCGCGCGATCATCCCGGAAATCTGCCTCACAATAAACTTTCGGCTGCCATCATAATAGCCCATCCAATTGCTTTCATTCTGCTTGGACGATTCCGGGTCACGCGCGTCGAGAAATTTTCCGGGGACATGTTCCTGCCACTCCAAAGTACCGTTCCAGGGCATGCGGTTCACATGCACATTCAAAACGGAAAGGAAAATTCCGATTTTGACCGCTTTAGCGCCTATAAAACGCGGTTCATCGCATATGCTGATTTCGATAATTTTGCCGTCCGCCGGCGACAGGACGCCCTCACCCGCCGGTTTGCGGCAAGGATCACGAAAAAAAGAAACGTGCAAAAACAGGCAAAACAACGTCGCAAAAAAAACAATGTTCGCCGGAACCAAAAATAAACTGATTCCACTTAAAATAATAAGCAAAACAACACCGGGGAACGCGCGTCTATCAACCGGAAGCTTGTAAGAACTTTTTTTTTGATTCATTTTTATTTCAACGCGACCTTCGCGGCACGAATATCTTTTTGAATTTGTTTCGCGAGCTCTTCTTTGGAGGTAAATTTTTTTTCATTTCTCAGGCGCTTCACAAAAAATACTTCTATTTTTTTTCCGTAAATGTTTTTCTTAAAATTAAAAAGATGGGTTTCCAAAACAGGCTTTACCGTTCCTCCAAAAGTAGGCCTCAATCCAAAATTCGCCACACCGTTGCAAAATGCCGGTTGGGTGAGCCCAGAGGCTGAACGACGCTGCGCCGGTTGCGCCTTAGGCGCAGAGGCAATATTATGTAGCAGCACATGGACGGCATAAACTCCAAAAGCCGGGCGTGCATATTTATTTAAATCCATGTTCGCCGTAGCAAACCCCAGTTTTTCCCCGCGCGCACTTCCGCGCTTGATGATACCCGCTACGCTCCACGGCCGCCCCAATAATTGCGCCGCGAGGTTCATTTTCCCCGCATGTACGGCTTTTCTGACCGCCGTACTTGAAACCGGCACTCCCCGCCAAGCGACAGGCCGCGCCTGAAAAACCTTAAAACCGCATTCTTTGCCCAGCTTACGGAGAAGATCTGCATCGCCTTCCCGCCCGCGGCCAAAACGCGCGTTATAACCGAGGCAAATCTCGCGAATGCCAAGCTGCTTAACAAGAATTTTTTTTACAAACTCTTCCGCCGAAAGCATCGAAAAACGCGAATCAAAATTCTGTAAAAAAGAAATCTCGATTCCGCGCGCTCGGAAAAGCGCCAGTTTTTGCTCAAGCGCTTGCAGGCTTTCGGGCGCATGTTCCGGATGCAAAATCGCTTGCGGATGCTCTTGAAAAGTAAACACTGCCGCGCAACCATGCAGTTTCTTTGCCTGGCTGACAACATAATCTAAAAGCTTTTGATGCCCCCGGTGAATACCGTCAAAATTTCCGAGCGCAAGAACAAGCGGCCGTTTGGTAATTTTTTTAAATGACGCCGTTACCTTAAAAATCCGCATGCTTTTATTGAATCGGCGGCTTCGCTGCAGCGGCGGAAGGAATCAGCACACGCGCGGGAAAATCTTCGCTGAGCATTTCTTTGAGCTGATCCACGCGGACGCTGTTTTCAATTTTGAAAGGGCCGCAACGCGTGCGCCGCAATTCAGCGAGTACCGCGCCGCAGCCTAATTGATGGCCCAAATCATCGGCAAGCGTACGCACATAAGTTCCTTTGGAAACGGAACATTTAAATTTGATGAAATTGCCGTTCTTTTCCAGAAAATCCCAGCCATACACAATCGCGGGACGGCTTTCGCGTTCGACCACTTGTCCTTTGCGCGCGAGTTCATACAAACGTTTGCCCTGGTGCTTTACAGCCGAGACCATCGGCGGAATCTGCATGATTTCTCCGACAAATTTTTTCATTCCGTCTTTGACGGCCGCTTCAGTGATGTGATCCGCAGGAGCTTCTCTCGTGACCTTGCCCTGGCGGTCGTGGCTGTCTGTTTCGACGCCAAGTTCCATGGCCCCTTCATAATCTTTGTCGCAAGAACTCCAATCTGCGGACTGGCGCGTAAACCGGCCCAAAAGCAATACTAAAAGCCCGGTTGCATTGGGATCAAGCGTTCCGGCATGCCCAACTTTCGGAATCCTAAAACGTCCGCGCACAAAAGCACAGACATCATGCGAAGTCCATCCGGTAGGCTTATCAACCAGCAAAATACCGTTAATATCCGCTGACACGGAAAGTGGCACGGGCGTGCTCATGAAGCGTCCTCTTCTTGTGATAATTCAGCCGATGATTCCGCCGGCAAATTGGCCGGGGTCACTTTCTTTAAGATTTGATCGATTTCCAAACTGCGGTCAATGGAGCGGTCAAGTTCAAATTGGATTTTAGGAGTAAACCGCAGCTTAAGAGCTTCGCCGATTTCATGCTGAAAAAAACCGCGCGCATGTTCAAGTCCCGCGATCGTATTTTGTTTTATTTTTTCAGTGCCCATGACGCTGACAAACACAACCGCCGATTTTAAATCAGCCGTCATTTTTACATGCGTCACGGTTGTAAATCCAATCCGGGGGTCTTTGGTGCGCCCTAAAATCAGCTTGCTCATTTCCTGTTGAACCAGCTGGCCCACGCGATCAACTCTTTTTCCCTGCATAAATAATTCCTAAATTCAAAAAATATTAAATTCGCTCAAAAAAATTTAGACGCGAGGAAGTCGCGAGCGCCCGCGGAGGCGTATGCGGCAATACCCGCACAAGGAAGCGAAGCGACTGACGAAGCAGATGAACATTTTTCAGCGAATTAAAGTTTGGTCGCAGTTTTTTCAATATGGAAAGCTTCTATAAGATCTCCGGGCTGCAAATCATTAAAGCCTTCCACCGCAACGCCGCATTCGAAGCCTTCTTTGACCTCACGAACGTCATCCTTGAAACGCTTAAGCGATGCCAGCTTACCTTCAAACAACACCACATTGTCGCGCAGTACGCGGATTTGATTGGAGCGTGTGACCGTGCCTTTTTTAACTTTAGCGCCGCCGATTGTGCCTACTTTTGAAGATTTGAAAATCTGGCGAACTTCAATCGTCCCGACTATTTTTTCCGTAAGCGTCGGTGATAGAATTCCTTCCATGGCCATTTTTACGTTCTCTACGGCTTCATAAATAATTCCATAATAGCGTAAATCCACGCCTTCGCGGTCCGCAAGCACTTTGGCTTTCGCGTCCGCGCGCACATGAAAACCGATAATGATGGCGTCACTCGCCGCCGCAAGCATGACGTCGGATTCATTGATGCCGCCGGCAACGCTGTGAATAATATGGACACGGCACATTTCGGTTGAAAGGCGCTCGAGAGCGTCGCGCAAAGCTTCGATCGAACCCTGCACGTCCGCTTTAACAATTAATTTAAGTTCTTTAAAATTACCTTCGGAAATTTTTTCGTAAACACTTTCAAGCGACATATGTTTGCTGGCCGAATGCATCTCTTTTTCGCGCAATTCGAGTCTTTTCTTTTCCGCGAAACGGCGCGCGATTTTTTCATCCGGCGCAACGTGAAAAATTTCGCCCGCGGCGGGTACGCCGTCAAGCCCCATGACTTCCGCGGCATAAGACGGTCCCGCTTCTTTCATATGTTTACCCAAATCATCACGCAGCGCGCGTACGCGGCCCATGTTCGGGCCTGCGACGATAATATCGCCTGTTTTCAAAGTTCCGTTCTGAACGATCACGGTTGCCGCGGGGCCGCTGCCTTTTGACAAGTGGCCTTCAATAATAGTTCCCACTGCAAAACGGTCGGGGTTAGCTTTTAATTCCAAAACTTCCGCTTGCAGCAAAAGCATATCCAAAAGCTCGTCGATTCCGGCACCGGTTTTCGCGGAGACTTTCACGCAAATCGTTTTTCCGCCCCATTCTTCGGGAGTTAAATCAGCTTTCTGTAAGCCGCCCATTACTTTTTCAAGATTCGACGCGGGTAAATCAATTTTATTGATCGCGACGATAATAGGACAACCGGCTTCGCGCGCATGCGCGATCGCCTCCACTGTTTGGGGCATAATGCCGTCATCCGCCGCAACCACAAGCACCACAATGTCCGTCACGTTCGCGCCGCGCGCACGCATGGCGGTAAAAGCTTCGTGGCCCGGTGTATCAAGAAAAGTCACATGCCCTTTGCCCGGAACATCTACGCCATAAGCGCCGATATGCTGCGTAATAAATCCTTTTTCACGGGAAGCGACGCTCGTTTTGCGGATCGCATCTAAAAGTGATGTTTTGCCGTGATCAACATGGCCCATCATTGTTACAACGGGAGGACGGAATTTTAATTTTGTAGGGTCTTCGCTCTGAGCCGAGTCACGCAGCAAAGCTTCGATTTCATCCTGTTCTTTTTCAATTTCAATGCTTAACGCGGAAGCGAGCCCCATTCCGATTTCTTCGTTGAGGAGCTGGTTCACATTTGCCATAACGCCGATTTTCATCAGAGTTTTAATAATTTCCGCGACCTTGCGGCCAGTGGCTTGAGAAAAATTTCCGACCGTAATCGGGAATGCCAATGTCACTTTTTGAGGCAGAACTTCTTCCACGCGCGGCCGTTCATATGGCGTTTTTGTCGGTTGGGCTGCAGGCCCAGAGGCAGAGCGAGACGGAACAGGTGCCGGCGCAGACGCTGCTTTCGGCACGGCTGCGGCAATGGAAGCGGCTGCGGGCGCAGGCGCTTTTACTTCCGCCACGGGCTTTATCTCTTCTTTTTTAACAACAGGAGCGGCAACCGTCGGAGCGGGCGCGATTTCTTTTTTAGGGGTTTCTTTTTGTTTGGCTGCTGCCGGCTGCGCTTTTGGCGCGGGGGCAGAAGCTTTACCGGCTGCTGTTTTTTGTTTTGCTTCTTCATTTTTTGGAACGGACTGTGGTGCTGTTGCCGCCGGTTTCGTCGCAGACGCAGAGGCTAATTGATGCAGTGCTCCGTCGGGAATAACAGACATATGGCTCTTTAAGGAAACGCCGATTTTTTCAAATTCAGCGATAATCTCTTTGCTCGTTTTATCAATTTGCTTCGCAAGCTCATGAACGCGCATAATAATTAGTCCTTATCCGGTTGAGCCAAGGGCTCAGAGGAAGAATGAGACGGCTTCTCTGCTTCGGGCTGACTGTCCACAGCGGGACTTTCATTTTCGGATACCGCATCAATATTTTCAGTTGCGACTGGTATTTCTTTTTCCGGTTCAACTTTTACGGCCTTGGTTGCTTCCGCGGCTTGTAAAATTTTTTGCGCGGTTGCCAAGTCGAGCCCGGCAATCTGCGACAGCTGTTCGGGAGATGACTTCAAAACATCTTTGATAGATAAAATTCCGCCGGCCTTCAATGTTTGAATCACCGCGGCATCAATTCCGGGCAGCACGTCCAGAGCCGCGCGCTGGCCTTCGCTGCGAACATCAATCGTCCATCCCACAAGTTTGGAAGCAAGGCGCACATTTTGTCCCCGCTTTCCAATCGCCAGCGAAAGCTGGTCATCTTTAACAAGCAAGTCGGCAACTAGCCGCTGACGGTCAAGTTTCATTTCAAAAATTTCCGCCGGCGACATCGCGCTTTTAATAAATTCTTCGATTTTTTCGGAGTACGGAACAATATCAATTTTTTCGCCTTCCAGTTCGCGCACGATATTCTTCACGCGCTGCCCGCGTACGCCCACACAGGAACCAACGCAGTCGATTTTGGGATCCGAAGAAACAACGGCGACCTTGCTGCGCGAGCCCGCCTCACGCGCGACGCCCTTAATCAAAACAAGTTTGTCCGCGATTTCGGGAACTTCGAGCTCAAAAAGTTTTTTTACGAAATCAGGATGCGTGCGAGAAAGAATGATTTCCGGGCCGCGCGGCGTACGATTCACTTCGAGCACAAAAGCGCGGATGACATTGCCTTGGCGGTATTGATCCGCCGGGGACATTTCACGGGCAGGCAGAATTCCTTCAGTTTTTCCGAAGTCCACAACAATGGCGCGCGCGTCCACGCGATGAACGGTACCGTTCACGATATCGCCTTGCTTCGCGGTAAATTCATCAAAAATAGAATCCCGCTGTGCTTCGCGGATTTTCTGAATGATGACCTGCTTCGCGGTTTGTGCGGCGATGCGCCCGAAATGCGGATCTTGAAAAGGTTTTCCGGCGCGCAATAATTGAATGCGCATCGTTTGAGGATCGATTTGCACGTCAAAATCTTCGCCGTACTGTGGAAAAGATTTACGTAAAGCGGAAATTAAGGCGTGACGAATCGCGTCAAAAAGGACTTCGCGCGAAACGCCCTTTTCTTTTTCGATATATTCCAACGATGACAAAAGCTCCTGCGACATACATGCTCCCCGGTTCGCAAAGCGAACAAAACACTTTCAGCGGAAAAAAAAGAAGTGGGTCAAAGCCCACTTCTTATCAAAATCTAAAACATTAAAATGACTGCGTTCGCCCTAGTAGTTTTCGGGCGTCAAAACGGGGTTATTATAGGTTTTTCAGGTCAAAAGTCAAAGAATGGCTCAGGCAGGCCTTGTATTCAAGCTGGAAGTCATTTAATATGAATGGGTTAGATCATTTTTTAAGTGATTAAAAACACAAGGAATCGAGCGGTCTTCATTCGTGCCGGCTAGTCGCCGCACTTACTTCGACTCGCCTCCCGGCGCTCATAACGCATTTATCACAAAAAAATCTGACATTAAGTCAGATTTTTTCATACTAAATCATTAAAACTAATCGCGCCTCCCGTTCGATTCCCCCGTTATCCGCTCGGTTTCTCAAAAGAGCCTGAATGCAAGGCGTCGCCGAGCGATCGCGGAGGTGTAATGCTAATTACTCCGCACAAGGGAGCGAAGGTGATAACGCAGCAGACGGTTCTTTTTAGAAACCGAGAGCGGGTAGAGGGAATCGAACCCTCATAACTAGCTTGGAAGGCTAGCGCTTTACCATTAAGCAATACCCGCGCAAGAGAGCGGTATTCTAATCAAGACGAGTCTCAGAATCAATGTTTAAGCTCTATTTCTGCTTATTTTCCGTGCGGATTTCATAGATTTTACGCGCAACCCAAAGCCCAAGCCGCGTATGAATCAAGCGGTTGGAAAAGGCCACGCCGGCATTGGCCCATCCGTGAACTCCTGTGGGGTTGTTTGAATTTAAAAATTTATTGAGCCCGTACTGGACAAGGTCTTCAGTCGAAGCGCGCAAAAAAACTTTTTTCTGATGAATTCCCGCAAGATCGTGAAACTCCGACTGCGTGTTGCCGGGACATAAACAGAAAATCCGCACGTCGCGGTTTTCGGACCAAATCGCTTCGGAAAAACTTTTAACGAATGATTTCGTCGCAGCATACAGCGCGAGATACGGCAGCGGCTGAAAGGCTGCTGTAGAAGCAATTTGAATAATACCGCCCTTGCGTGATTTAATTTCGGGCAAATAAAGGCGCGTCAGCCAGACAAGCGACTGAATATTCACCTGCATCATCGCCTGCAGTTCCTCCGCCGGCATTTCGTCAAAGCGGCCGTAACGTCCGAAGCCCGCGTTATTCACGAGCAGGTCCACTTTAAAATTTCCGGATTTCGACCATTCATAAATCTGCCGCGGCGCGTCCGCGGCGCACAAATCAGCTTTTAAATAATGAACTTCAACACCGTAACGCGCGGATAAATCTTTGGATAATTGATGGAGCCTGTCTTCGCGGCGCGCAGTCAATAAAATTTTGGCTTTGGATGCCGCGAACTTTTCCGCGAAAACTTTTCCGATACCCGAAGACGCGCCCGTAATTAAAACTGTCTTACCTTCAAAAGACTTCATTCTTTTCCTTAATTTGAATTATCTCAGTAAGCCCGACCAATATTCGGAAATATATTTGAAATAGATAGAAATCTCACGGCCCTCGGGAGTATTACAATCAGCCCGATCACCGCCGCCTGGCTGCAAAACGTATTTACAGTTTTGAGCGCCAAGAATATTTATAAAATCATGGACTTCTGCAGTTGATAACATTAAAAAAGCGGTTTCGAGCGTACGCCCGTCACCTGAAGCGGCGATTGAATCGCAGATTTTGTTGCGGTTATTCAAATATTTTTTAGCTTCTTCTATTTTTCCCAATTTATCGTATGAAACTCCGACAACATGCAGCCCTCTAATATCTGTCGGATTTTTTTCCAGCCATTTCAACCCTAAATTAATTGTTTTTTCATAATCTTCGGCTTTAAAGGCCTCCATCACTGCCTTTCTCTCTGAGCTGCTCTGGATAAGTGAATTATAGTTTTTTGATTTGGCATATTCCATTCTTGCCGCGGTCCACTCTTCTGTTGTTTCTTGCGCCCATGCCAAAGACATGCCAGCGATTACC
Organism: Candidatus Omnitrophota bacterium; assembly: GCA_043718225.1. Lineage (GTDB taxonomy): Bacteria > Omnitrophota > Omnitrophia > Omnitrophales > Aquincolibacteriaceae > Multiplicimicrobium. The sequence continues at coordinate 82,402 of JAYSWD010000001.1, read as the reverse complement.
ATTAAAATAAAAACCGCTGTTTTTTTCACAAAATCTCCTTTTTAAAACCTCATTTTGGAAAGACTGATCAAAAAAGATCAGTTGCAAGGCGCAAACAAGCGCCCGACCAAGGTGTATTCGGTAATACATCGCGGGAGGAAGCGAGGTTTGCAACGCGGCAAATGACTTTTTTCAGCGGTCTTCAAGCTGTCACTCGGCCTTCGAGGGCGCGGGATAAAGTCGCGGCATCGGTATATTCGAGATGATTGCCCACCGGCACTCCGCGGGCGATGCGCGTAGTTTTAATGCCGAGCGGTTTTAAAATCTTTGTGATATAGAAAGCGGTCGTGTCGCCTTCGGTGTTGGGATTCGTCGCTAGAATGACTTCGCGGATTTTACCTTTCTTGACGCGCTCTAAAAGCCCCGCGAGCTGAATCTCTTCGGGTCCGATACCGTCCAAAGCCGAAATCACGCCGAGCAAAACATGGTACTGCCCCGAATAAGTTCCGGTCTTTTCAAGCGCGATTAAATCACGCGGATCTTCCACAACACAAATCAGGCCTGTGTCGCGGCTCGGGTCAGCGCAAACCGGACAAATCTCGCCGTCGCTGTAATGATTGCAGATTTTGCAAAATTGAGTTTTGTCGCGCAGCTGTATAATTAATTCGGAAAGGCGCAGGCATTCGCTTTTCTCCGCTTTCAACAGATACATCGCGATACGCTCGGCCGAACGCTTCCCGAGGCCGGGCAGTTCGGCAATGGCTTCGATCAGTTCATTTAAAGTATCGTGATATGCCTTCATAAGAGAAGTGACGGGTGACGGATGACGGGTGACGGATAAAAGATATCGCTCGATTTTTTATTTCGGTCACTTGTCACATGTCACCTTGTCACCGTTATTCAGCACGAACGATTTTAGCGCCGTCAAAAACATCCAGCGCTTTCGTAATAATATCTGGCAGCTCCCGTTTTTCGGACTCCGAAGGAAGCGTCACGGGCCGGGGTGCCGGTCTTTCGACGGCAGCTTGCTGTGTCACGACAAAACGCACGCGGACTTTGGTTCCGATACTTTCTGAAAAACAATCTTCGACCAGTTTTTTATTGTTATCTTTTTCAAGGCTCTCCTTATGAAATTTAAACTCTTCGGGAAGCCCTAAAATAATCACAGTGTCATCTACTTCGACAGGTTCGGCCTCGGAAAGAAAAATGCCGGTGGACATGCGCTTTTGTTTGACGGATTCAATCACGTTCGGCCAAGCCGTCTTAACCTGTTCAATTGCTATTTCATTTTGCTTCTGCGCCAAAGGCGCAACCAGCGTCTCTGTTCCCGAGCCACCAACCCTAGGTTGGATCTGCGCTTTGGGTTCATTGTATGTTGAAGGTTTTACCGGAGCGACAGACTGAGATTTAATCGGCGGCTGTGGAACGTTTTGCTGAGCCGGAGCAGAAGAAATATTTCGTTTTGGTATTGCCGGTTGCGGCTCGCTCACCGGCCGGGCGGCAGGCAGGGAGAAATTAGAAATCAGTTCGTTTACGGAACGCATGCCGTCGGCATAAATCAATTTTAAAAAAGCGGCTTCAACCATGAAGCGCGGCGCGGTTACGGGCCGGCGCAAATCAGCCTGCAGGTTTTGGAAGATGGCAAGGCCGAGTAAAATTTCGGCTTCGCTAAAAGAGGCTTTATGTTTTTTCAACATTTCAAGCATCGCGGGTCCCGCTTCGATTAAACCCTGTGTGTCTTTGACATGCTGCAGCACAAGCAAATGCCTTAAAATTTCAAAAAATCCGCGCGAAAGCTGAAGCAAGTCGCCGCCACTTTCATAAAAAGATTGAATCACGGCCAAAATATCCTGGCCGCTGCGCGCCTTCACCGCTTCGATCAGAGTTTCATTGATTTTGTCGGAGGCAATTCCGAGCAATGTCAGAACGGATTCTTCTTTAATTTCACCGTCGGAAAAACTGGAAATTTGATCCAGCAGGCTTTCAGCGTCACGCAGCGCTCCGTCACTCGCGCGCGCGATTAAATAAAGTGCGTCTTTGTCGCATTTGATTTTTTCAATTTTCGCGATATCGACCAGTTTCTCAACAATTTCATCCGCGGTGAGCCGGCGAAAATGAAAACGCTGACAGCGCGAAAGAATCGTCAGCGGCACTTTGTGAATTTCAGTTGTCGCGAAAATAAATTTTACATGCGGTGGCGGCTCTTCAAGCGTTTTGAGCAAAGCATTGAACGCTTCGGTTGTGAGCATATGGACTTCATCGATAATATAAATTTTATACGCGCCGGATGCGGGTTTGAATTTAACGGTTTCGCGCAAGGAACGGATTTCTTCGATGCCGCGATTGGATGCGCCGTCAATTTCAAGCACATCCATGGAGCGGCCTTCTTCAATTTCACGGGCAGCCGCGTCTTTACGGTCAAAATCGGGGTTTGCTCCGCCGGACGCGTTCAAAGCTTTCGCGAGAATACGCGCGACGGATGTCTTTCCGACGCCGCGGGAACCTGAGAAAATAAAACTTTGCGGGATACGTCCCGAAGCCAGCGCGTTTTTAAGCGTTGTCAGCGTGGATTGCTGCCCGACGACTTCGTCAAAAGTCTGAGGGCGGTATTTACGCGCGAAAACAAGATAACCTGAGGGTTTGGGAGATTCTTTGGCTGCCATGGGGGTCATTATAGCAGCGAATTGTGACTCGTGGATAGTGAATGGTAACTAGCTCTTGTATTCAAAAAATAATCTCTTTTATAAAATAGCTTGGTCGCCCGAGCAGAAGCTTCGCCTGCTCAAACAGTCCTCGGCCTTTGGCCTGCGGAACTCGCATGCTAAGCCTCTGCCCTGACGACATAGCAACAAAGATGGGGATGTGGGCTATGAAAGGAGAAACAAGTTGCGCATATCAACTTACTCGAAAGCTCCGCGTTCTTTTGCTAATTAAATACCTCGAACCAGCTGGTGAAGTTTCCAATAATACTTTTTCATGGCGCGGCTCAGCAGCGCCATGAAAAAAGATCATGGGAAAATTCTTTGAAGTTCGAGGGATATCGTTTTTATTTAACTCTATCGCATTTTGACGAAGAGCGTGGCTCAGCCTTTTTTCTCTGCTTACAGCCTACACCCCCACTTGCGAGGATATTTTCAGAAAACTTGATTGGGAGTTGCGAGTTCCGCAGCGAAGCGAGGACTGTCCGAGCAAACTCAAATCAAGTTTTTTGAAGACCAAATTAATTTCTGAATAAAAAGAAAGTCTTATAGATTCGAAAATGCATCAGACTCAATGCCGCAGGTTTTGAATCGAGTCCTCAAAGTCTTTTTTTTGCTGCTGGCCCCTAAGCCCCGCATGTTTGAAAAAGAGATACTCCTCTTCATCCATTTGACTGCCAAGTTCAGCGACATAAGCCTCAAGCTCTTCATCCAGCTCGGAAAGCTTTTTACCGATATGTTTCTGGAAAAGAGCCTTGTCTTGCGTCACATCAAATTTTTTATCCTGCACCTTGAGCTCCGCCATATAGGCTATAAAAGGCACGCGATAATGATTCATCAACATGTGGACAAACGCCCAGCTCTGAGAATAAAACTGGCCCGTAAGATGAAAATCTTTGAAATTATAAATATGTCCGCCGGAAGGCATGCTCATCATGTAATCCAACGGAAGAAGTTTATGCCCATCTTCCAATTCCGATTTAAGCGACATCATGCGGCTGAGCACAATCCCATTCGGCTCGGAGGGAGAAAGATAATCCGCCATTCCTTCAGAAAACCAAACTCCACGAAAATCCCGGTCAATTCCAAATAAATTTAAAATCTGATGCGTGCCTTCATGCCGAATTGTTTCCATGGTTTCCGAGCGGGCGGTTTGTTCGATGCGCAGCCGGTCTTTTTCAACCGCGTGTTGAAGCTTCTCATAAAAGTCATAAGCCCGCCATTTACCGGTTTCAGCCCCGCTGTTTGAAGCCTCGATATTGGTTAATTTTTTTCCGACCTCGGATCCAAATTTTTCTTCCACTCCCAAAACCCATTTGACCATTTCCATTTCGCGGACATTGTAAAGCCGCAAAACGTGATCATCGGACCGATAATATCCCGCCGTTTTAGGCGGCCCTCCGCTTTTAAGATAATCCTCGTACTTACCGTAGAGAATTACGCCCAGCCCCCAATCTGGCGCGTGCTCGGTATCCACCAATTCAAAAAAATAAGTCATGAAACGATGATAAGCACCCTCAACGGCATTGCGATATAAGACAAAATCCGAGGATTCCACATCCGAATAAATAACGTAAGGGTCTAAATGGTAAATTTTTTTTGGATTTTTCTCGATCATTTTTTGAAAATCTTTACTTAAAGTTTTTTGATCCGCGGCGGGCCAAAGCAGTATTTTTTCGATTTTATCTTGAGGAATCGTTTCAGACGCTTCATCCGCGCTTTCAAAAATAAAATTGGCGCCTTCCTTGCGAAGCTTCTTGCCATAATGCGCCTTGCCATCCGTTGTGCGCACATAAGGATAATTCTTCGCAAGCCGGGTCTCGCCGCGATCAACTGAGGTCTCAATACCATCTTCCGTTTTCACGGTTTGCTGATCATGCAAAATCGTTTGAATTTCCGCGCGCGTGAAATCGACCAGCCCGCCCTGATATTGAACGGTTATTTTTGTTTCATCTTCTTTAATAATTTCGCATTGAATTTTTCCGCCGTTTTTTAAAATAAGCGTATCTACGGCAGGTGAAACTTCATTTTTCTTGGAGCATGCAGAAAGCAAAATAAGCGGAAAAAATAAAATTAAAATAAAGGACGGCGAGCGTTTCGCAGTGAAATTCATTGGGGAAATCATAACGTGAGAGCGTTCCCTCTTCAAATAAAATAAAAGCATCTGCCAGGGAATTAACGCCACTCTGTTCTAGCAAGCATGATTTCAATTAGCGGAATCGATACGGAGAGAGGGGGATTAACGGCGCCCTCCATTCGTGTCGGCTAGTCGCCGCACTCTTTCCAGGTCGGCCACTCGTCGCCCCTTGTCTTCCCTCTTTCAAAACCTGACATTAAGTCAGATTTTTCCTTCGGTCAACTTGATGGTTTGGGCTCCTCACTTCGAATCCCCACTCCATTTAGCGGTTCTAAAGATGCCCTTGAATGCAAGGCTTGCGACCGAAAATTTTTAAGGCTTACCTTAAAATGTACGTTGAGAAAATTTGAGGGAGCGTAACGCAGCAGGCAAGGGCATATTTAGAACCGGAGAGGGGGGGATTCGAACCCCCGATACCCTTGCGGGCATACCAGTTTTCGAGACTAGCGCATTCAACCACTCTGCCACCTCTCCCCGGTTGTGCAAGAGGCATATGGTAGCGCAGAGAAATCAGAGTGTCCACCCACGCGAAAGTTTCAGGCTTCCTTGACACCCCTGACATCGTTCTCAGTGCAAACCCGGTTACGGCCATTTTGCTTCGCGAGATAAAGCGCTTTATCCGCGCGGTGAACCATGGCATCGGGAATATTTTCACCTTCATTTAAAACCGCAACACCAAAACTGGCGGTCACAAAAATGCGCTCTCCTTCCCATTCATAATGAGTTTCCTGAATCGCCTTTCGAATCCGTTCCGCGATCCTAGAAGATACCATTTCAAGCGAATTGCGCCGGACAAGGACAATAAATTCTTCTCCGCCATAACGCGCGACAAAATCGATGTCTTTAAACATTCGTTTTTGACGGACCGCGGCCTGTATCGCCTGTGCGGTTTTTTTCAACACCATGTCCCCCGCGGGGTGGCCATAAGTGTCGTTGATTATTTTGAAATGATCGATGTCCATGAGAATAACCGCAATCGGCTCTTTGCGAGCACAGGCCTCGCGCGTCAGTTGATTCATGATGACGCGAAAATGCCGGATCACATATAAATTGGTTAATCCATCGCGCGTGGCGAGGTGAAAAAGAGCCGAATGCTGCTGTCTTGCATGCAAAGCGTCAAAAGCAAAAATAGCCGCGCCTGAAACTAAAAGAAATAAAAGCACTGCCGCGCAAGGCAGCCAAATCAATAAAAAAACGAAAATAGCCCAGGCTAAAACCACGCCGAAAAGTAATCCTGCCCAAACCATCCAAAAAAAAGGGCCAACCGCTCTGCCTGTGCAAAAAATAAGCACTCCGGCCGCGGCAAGCAGAAAAATAAGCGGAGCATACGCGCCCGCCACGCGGCGTATGTTGTGGCCCGGATGATTTAACCCGTCAAAAATGGCCGCCATAACTTCAAAAGGAAAAACGGTTTGATGCCACGGTGTCAAACCTGAAAACGCTTGGGCTTCATCCGCGAGGCCGATAAAAGCATCGCGGCCTTTAAAGATCTCGGCTGTTATCGCGGGGCGCATGCCTTCGCGCATCGCCAGGTAACTTTCCACTAAATCTGAAAATTCAATTCGCAGCCAACTTTTATAACGCGCTTGGTTCCAGGGAATTAAACGCTTTCCTGTTTCGTTAGAATTGAGCAGCGAGCTGTCGCGAAGGTTCGCTTGCGTTTCCATGTTCATCTTAACCGCGGCAAGTGGGTAAGAAACTTCCTGTCCTTCCAGCCACGGCTGCCAAAAGCGAAAAACCCTGTCTTGTTCGGGCTTGAGCTGCCGGTGTCCGAAGGCCGCAAGTTCCGCGATTTCCGGAACAGGCCGCACCCATTCCATTTTTGCCGGGCCTTCTTGCTTTAAAATCGTAAGGCCGGGACCGGCGTTTTCAAAACGAGGACTGTAATTCGCGGCAAAAAAAACCGGCATTTGATGCCGGGCAAGAACGGTTGTAAGCGGTTTTTGCTCTTCTTCCCGCCACGCTTCAGAAAAAGGATGGTCAATATAAACCGAACGCGCTCCAAAGCGCTGAAGTAATTCAAGCATCACGGCATGCTGAAAAGGCGGCCAGGGCCATTTGCCGATTTGACTGATGCTTTTGCCGGAAACAGAAATGAGAACAATTTTCGGCGCGCCCTCTGTCTGCGTGCGCGAAAGCCATCCATCGAGAAGCGCTGTCTCTAACGGTTCAAGTGTTCGCGAAAAAAGCAACACACCGAAAACCAGCGCGCAAACTGACGTTAAAATTTGGCGTTTAATTAAAAGATTCTGACGCTGCTTGGTACGGCTAAAGAGCTGGTCGGTTGTAAGGGGCTCGTCTAAATTGATCATCGAGCTTTATTTTTGTTTATAAAAAAAATTATTTTACACTTCCTCGACACAAACACAATTACGCCCGGCTTCTTTGGCGCGATAAAGCGCCTTGTCGGCTCGATGCACCATGGGGTCGGGAACATTTTCACCTTCATGTAATACGGCGACGCCCAAACTTACAGTTACAAAAACGCGCTTAAGCTGCCACTCAAAATGCGTTTGTCCGATTGCGTTTCGAATCCGCTCAGCAACCAAGCCCGCATTTTCAAGCGAAGATCGGCGCATTAAAATGATAAATTCTTCACCACCATACCGCGCAAGAAAATCAACGTCTTTAAAGGTCCTTTTTTGCCTGATTGACGCCTCGATCACTTCCGCCGTTTTTTTTATCACCCTATCTCCCGCCGCATGGCCGTAGCTGTCATTGATTTTTTTGAAATAATCGATGTCGATTAAAATAACCGCCAATGCTTCGGATCTCATCGCCGCTTCACGGGTAACTTGATTCATTATCAAACGAAAATGACGGATGGAATAAATATTTGTTAATCCGTCGCGCGTCGCAAAGTGAAATAATGCCGAGCGTTCGCCCGCTGCATAAATCGATTCAAAAGCAAAAAGAACCGCACCCGCAATTAATAAAAACAAAAATACCCCGGCAAAAGGAAACCATGTTTTGAAAAATACAAAACTGCCCCATGTCAAAGCCACGAGAAAAAGCAGTCCAAACCAACCCAGCCAAAAGCGCATTCCGGCGCAAACTCCGACCCATGCAATCAACAGGCCCGCAACCAAAATAAAAAACACAATGCATCCCCAAAAAGGCGCCATCACACTCAGGTTCCACCCCGGCCGTCCCAAGCCGTCATAAATTGCAGCCATGGTTTCAATCGGAGCAACGGCTTCTCTCCATGGCGTTAACCCTGAGCCTGCGTGCGGTTCATCCACCTGGCCGATAAAAATAACTTTGTCATTAAATAAAGTGGTGGGTAGCAGCGAAGGAATTCCGTCGCGCGCGGGAACATAGTTTTGCATTAAATCCGAAAACTCGACACGTGGCCAAGTTTCGAAGCGAACACGGTTCCAGGGAATTAACCGCATTTCTTTTCTTGATGACCGCACGAGCGCCCGGTCCTTGAAATTAAAACGGAGATCCATAAGCATGGTCAATGCTGCTAAATGATGGGTCAACCCCCGGCTGTCTTTAATCCAGGGCTGCCAAAAGCGAAAAACATGATCTTTCCCTGACATTAATTCCCGGTGTCCAAAAAATGCATATTTACTGATTTGTTTCGGCAGATCAACCGTGTCTGGTTTTGAATCTGAAAGCGGATTTCGATAGTTCATCGTCTTCCCTCCGGATGATTCACCGGAAGCAAAAAAAACAGGGATTTTGCGTTTTAGCAATATTTTTAAAAGCGGCTGCCATTCTTCGGCAGGCCAATTTTCCGCAAAATGACGGTCAATATAAACAGCACGCGCATTCCAAGCAGCTAAAAGTTCCAGGACTGCGGAATACTGGGAAGGAGGCCAGGGCAATTTACCGATGAGCTGAATGCTTTTTTCCGTAATCGGCACCAAAACAACGCTCGTTTCTGTTTTCCACTGCGCCCGCGAAAGCCAGCTATCCAGGAAAAAAAATTCGAGCGGTTCAAAAACCTTCATTGCAAACAGGCCGCCAAAAACAAGGGCTAGCACCGCCACAACCATTTGTCTTTTAACAAGCAGCTGCTTCCGCTGCTTAATGCGTGAAAACAGCTGGTCTTTTGTAATTTGTTCGTCGGAGTTCATGCTTTGCTTGGCTTGTTAATTTTAAAATCCACTTTAGATTTTCGGCTTTTTTTGAGAAAACCTTCGTCTGTTAATTTCTTCTCAAAAAAGTTCAGCGGCAAGGCGCGCTCGACCTTCTGCGGAGGCATATCGGGGCAATACGCCGAGTAAAGAAGCGATGGGCGCAACACCGCAGATAATGCCGAATCACTCGCGATTCATTCAAAAATCCCTAGATGCTGGGCGCGAATAAGTGCGGGAGGAGGCGTCTGCGGTAATACGCCGCACGACAAAGCGCAGTTCGCAACAACGCAGACGGAAAGTTTTCAATGAATTTTTATTTACCGATGCAGAATTGGGCAAAGATAACATCCAATAAATCTTCCGAGTAGACAGTGCCGATCAATTCTCCGAGCGCGTCAATTGCCGCTTTCAGGTCTAACGTCACAAATTCCAATGAAAGCTTTTGATCATAGGCCATACGCGCACGCGCCAGCGCATCGAGCGCTTGGTTTAATGCATTTTGATGGCGCAGCTTTGTAATTTGCTCGCCGTTATCGGAAGTGTTTTTTTCTAAAAACGCAGCAAGCTGTGCTTCCAAAACATCCAGCCCTTGTCCGGTTTTGGTTGAAACCGCGATTGTCTCGCCTAGCTCTTTGAGGTTTTCCTTTGAAAGTCGCTGCGGTAAATCAGACTTGTTCGTTAAAATAAATTTTGGCTTTCCGGCAGGAATTCTAGAAAGCACCGTCCGATCCGCTTCTTCGAGAGGCCGCGAACCATCCGCGATAAATAAAACTAAATGACATTTTTCGATCGCTTCGCGGCTGCGGCGCATGCTGATTTCATCCAGCGGATGTTCGGGCGTTGAAACAATTCCCGCGGTATCCGCAAGGCGCAGCCAAAATCCGCCGATTTCAAGCGGCTCTTCGATCACATCACGGGTGGTATTCGGAATATCGGAAACAATCGCACGGTCACGCTCAAGCAGCGCGTTAAAAAGCGATGACTTGCCCGCGTTCGGTTTTCCCGCCAGAACAATTGACGCGCCTTCGCGCAATAAACTGTTTTTCGAAAATCCGCTGATCAATGTCCGCATCGTTTTTTCTATTTCAGTAAGCTGATTCTGCATGCCTTCGCGGATATCAATTTCTAAATCTTCATCAGGAAAGTCCAAGTATGCTTCCATATTCGCGTAAACGCTCATAATGCGGTCACGCAAGTCTTTAAAGCGCCGTGAAAGCGCGCCGGAAAGCTGCCGCACTGCGATTTCGCGTGCGCGATCGCTTTTGGCGCGAATCAAATCAAGCACCGCTTCCGCCTGCGTCAAATCAATTTTGCCATTGAGAAATGCGCGCTTGGTGAATTCACCGGGTTCCGCGGGTCGCGCGCCGGACTGATAAAGCAGTTCCAAAATTTTACGCGACACAACTAACCCGCCGTGGCAGCTGATTTCGACTGTTTCTTCGCCGGTATAACTGTGCGGATTTTTAAAAAGGCTAACTAAAACCTGATCCACGGTTTTGCCGTTTCCGACGATTTGACCAAAGTGGATCGTATGCGTCGCGGCATTTTTAAGCTCCTGCTCTTTTGCGGGGTAAAAAATCTTTTGGACAATAGAAAAAGACGCGGCACCGCTAACGCGGATCACCGCAATCCCGCCTTCGCCTACCGGCGTCGCGATGGCCGCGATTGTATCTTCGAAACTTTCTGTCATTGCCCCTCTTTTAACCGCGCAGGTTCAAGAACCTGCGCGGTTTTTAGGGTTTTTCTAATTTCGCCTAACAAATAAAAGGATCCGGTGACTAAAACTCTTTCTGCCGGCCGGACCATTTTCTTCAAAATTTCCAACGCATGCGCACTATTTTTCGATGGAATGACCCGGTCAAAATAGGCTTCCGCTTCCGCCGCCAAATCGGCCAGTTTTTTGGAACGCGCATGCTTCAAAGGCGCCACAATAATGGGAATATTCAATTGTGACAACGCCTTGAGCATGGCCACGCTGTCCTTATCCCGTAAAACGCTGAAAAGAATATATGCCGGCTTCTTTTTCATGCCCGCGAGCGTTTGCACCAAAGCCTCGCAGCCCACAGGATTGTGCGCGGCATCCATTAAAAATTGGCGTTTGCCGGAACGGCAGACTTCTATTCTTCCGGGCCATATTTTTTGGCTTAAGCCTTTTTTGATATCCTTCGTTTTAACCGAAAAATCAAATTGCTCCGCCAGTATTTTTGCCGCCGCTTGAGCATTGCCGGCGTTTTTCTTTTGAAATGCGCCGTTCAACCCGGGTTGAAAAGAAACGGGCTTGGAAATAATCAAGCGGCCTTGCTTTGACAAAGTCTTCCTAAAAATTTGCAATATGTCGGTATTCTGGGGCTCCGCAACGACAACCGATGCTGACTTAATAATGCCCGCTTTTTCCCGCGCGATTTTTGACAGCGTATTTCCTAAAAAAGCTTGATGGTCAAAATCGATGCGTGTCAAAATACAAAGCGGCGCTTCCAAAATATTGGTCGCATCCAGCCTGCCGCCCATACCGATTTCGAAAATTCCGATTCTTATTTTTTGTTCCGCAAAAATCCAAATCGCGAGCAAGGTCAACATTTCGAAGAAAGTCGGTGTCCCCGATTTTTCTGGAAAAGGTTTTTGCCTTAAAAGTTTTTGAATTTGCGTGACGCCCTCAGCCCATTTTTTTTCTGAAAGCATTTCACCGCGGACACGAATGCGCTCGCGAATATCATCGATATGCGGAGAGTGATAGAAGCCCGCAGATATTTTCGAGCTTTGAAGAATCTGCTCCAAAAAAAATCCGGTTGAACCTTTGCCGACCGTGCCCGCGATTAAAACCGGAAAAAAATTTGTCTCGGGGTGGCTTAAAGCATCAAGACCGTGGCGCATGCGCTCAAGATTGAGCTCGGCATGGCTTTTCGGCGGAGTCTTCTCATAGTTTATGAAAGAATTTAAGTAACGGAGCGATTCTTTATAATTCATATCGAGTGGAAGATTCGATCAAAAAGCATTAGATGCAAGGCGCAAACGAGCAATTAAGGAGGCGTATGCGGTAATACGCAGCACGCAGATTGCGAAGTTTGGAACGAAGCAGATGATGTTTTTTCATCGAATCTTAATGTTTGAAGTGTCGTTCGCCAGTGAAGACCATGGCTATTCCCAGTTTATTGCAAGTATCAATCGCATCTTGATCTTTGATCGATCCACCCGGCTGGATGATAGCTTCAATGCCGAACTTTGCGGCATATTCGATTGAGTCAGGCATCGGAAAGAATGCATCACTGCCGACGAAAGCGCCGCGTGTTTTCGCGCCGGCTTTATCACAGGCGATTTTTGTCGAGTCGACCCGCGACATTTGACCCGCACCCACACCGACGGTTTTAAAACCTTGTGTCAAAACAATCGCGTTTGATTTCACAAGTTTCGCGCATTGATAGGCAAAAACCAGTTCATCCAATTTATCTTTAGTGAGTTTATGTTTCGTAACCCATTTCAGGTTTTTCTTGAACTCCGCAAGCCGGAAACGGATCGGATGATTCTTCTCCTGAACCAATGCGCCTGTGCGCAGCAATTTAATTTCAAAACCGGATTGATTATCAAGCCCAGCAACTTCCATAATGCGCAAATTTTTACGCGCCTGAAGTTTTGCAAGCGCTTTCGGTTTGTAGCCGGGCGCAACGATAATTTCAAAAAAACCGAGGCGGTCTAAAATCCGCTGTGCGACTTCTTCGGTGCAAATGCGATTAATGCCAACGATGCCGCCAAATGCGGAAACGGGGTCTGAATCAATCGCCTCATCCACAGCCTGAACGAGATTTTTATTTTGCGCCAGGCCGCATGGGTTGGTATGTTTAATCACGCAAATCGAGGGTTCTTTAAATTCGGCGGAGCATTCGATCGCCGCTTCCATATCCACCAAATTATTATAAGAAAGTTCTTTGCCGTGCAGCTGTTTCCATGCCAACTTGTTTTTTCCCTCTGCGCCTCCGGCGCAACCGGAAACTGAATAATATGCCGCACGCTGATGTGGGTTTTCTCCGTAGCGTAATTCCTGAGTTTTTTTTAGGCCTACTACAATCGATGCGGGCAGCACTTCTTCTTTGGAAGAAACTTCCGCATTCAAATGTGCCGCAATGGCCGCATCATAAGCGGATGTACGTGCGTAAACTTTGCGCGCAAGTTCGAAACGCAAATCATATGAAGTTGCGCCTTTATAAGTGTCCATCTCAAGCAGTACGCGGTGATAGTCATTTGGATCCGTAACGACCGTAACTGATTTAAAATTTTTGGCGGCTGAACGCAGCATGGAAGGTCCGCCAATATCAATATTCTCAATTGCATGCGCGAGCTCCACGTTCGGGTCCTGAGTAACAGCTTCAAACGGATAAAGATTCACCACCACTAAATCAATCGCGGTAATGCCGTGGGCTTTGGCTTGTTTTTCATGCGACTTGTTGCCGCGCACATATAAAAGACCGCCGTGAATTTTGGGATGCAAAGTTTTGACGCGACCGTCCATCATTTCAGGAAAGCCGGTAACTTGGTCAATCGCGATTGCGGGAATCCCGGCTTCTTTCAAGGCTTTGAGTGTGCCGCCTGTGGAAATAATTTCGACTTTGAAACGGCGCAGATTTTTCGCGAAAGGAATTAAGCCCTCCTTATCCGAGACAGAGATAAGCGCGCGTTTAACTCGCGAAAGTTTCGCGGAATTTTTTTTCAGTGGGTTGGCAGTTTTTTTTGACGACATGCAATTTGAACCTTTCTGACCTCTCGGTAATTTTTACTTTTTATAAACAGGAGTGTCATCCCGGCCCTAGAGCCGGGATCCATTTCTAGATCCCCGTTCCCCGCTTTCACGGGGACTAAGCTTCGCAGCGCGGGGATGAGTGGGTCGGCCTCCGACCCCTCACCTTTCTATGAAAACATTGTGTGAGTTTTTTTGTCACCGGGCCGGGAACCGTTTGTTGAACCACGCGGCCGTCGAGTGAACGCACCGGAAGAATTTCCCACGAAGTATTGGTCAGGAAAGCTTCGTCGGCATTGAAAGCTTCATGCCTGGTCAGCGGAGTTTCCTGCACCAAAAGCCCCGATTCGCGGGCGCATTCTATCACAACTTCCCTAGTGATTCCATTCAGCACCGACCGGGCCGGGGGCGTTAAAATCACCCCTTTTTTTACGATAAAAAAGTTTCCCACGCGCGATTCAGTCAAAAAGTGATTTTCATCGAGGAAAAGCCATTCGTACGGTGGCTGTTGGCCACCACGTGGTTCGTGGCTCGTGGTTCGTGGTTCGCTTCTGGTTGCTAAAAGCTGCAAACGGTAATTGCCCGTTTTAGACTGGGAATCGGTGGCCCTTGGCGACGGCATGCGGAAAGAAGAGGTTTTAAGATCAACGCCGGTTCGGTAAATTTCGGGTTTGTGTTTTCGCTCCCCGATCATTATGAAAATTTTTTGATCCGTGAAATTAACGCGAATAAATCCGCCAGCCGCATTATGCGCCTTTAAAGCTTTTTCTACCGCGGTTTTCAAAACCGCCGAAGGCGGTAAATTTAATCCGCAAGCTTTTGACGATTCGGCAAAGCGTTTTAAATGCTCGTCGAATCTAAAAACAACTCCGTTATAAACACGCAGTGATTCAAAAACCGGAATTTCATTTTGGTCAAAAGCGCAAATCAATCCCTGATCAAAAATTTCTTTTCCGTCTAAATAACACTTAAAGTTCACTTATTTCTCCAAATAATAATTTTATAACACAATCTGATCAAAAAGGCTTGGGCACAAGGCGTAAACAAGCGACCGCGGAGGCGTATGCGGTAATACGTCGCACAAGGGAGCGCTGTTTGCAACGCAGTGAGCAAGCATTTTTCATCAGATTGCGCTTGCCTCGGCTAATGCCTGCATCATCGCTTCGCCCTTCGCGAGCGTTTCTAAATATTCTTTTTCCGGTTCCGAATCATGCACAATCCCCGCTCCAACTTGAAAGCTTCCCTTTCCCTCATTAAAAACTAAAGTGCGAATCACAATATTCCAATCCATGTCCCCGTTCGGCATAACATAGCCGATGGATCCGGTATAAAGACCCCGCCGCGACGGCTCAAGCTCATCAATGATTTCCATGCAGCGGATTTTAGGGCAGCCCGTAATCGTGCCGCCGGGAAACATCGCGGCAAGCAGGCTTAGGCCGTCTTTGTCTTTGCGCAGTTTTCCGGTGACGCTCGAAACCAAATGCACTACATGTGAATACTTTTCAAGCGTCATGAACTCTTCCACTTTCACGGAGCGGTATTCACATACACGCCCCAAATCGTTTCTTTCCAAATCAACCAGCATTAAATGTTCGGCGCGTTCCTTGCTACTGCCGATTAATTTTTCTCTCCACTCTGCCAATTTTTGTTCGCCGGTCGCGCAGCTAGCGCGGAGGCTTAAATGTCGCGGACAGGTGCCTGCGATAGGGCGCGTTTCACAAAATCTTCCGCGTTTTTGTACTAACCGTTCCGGTGACGAGCTCGCCACTTCAAGCCCGCGAATTTTAATGAATGAAGAAAAAGGCGACGGGTTGATTCGGCGCAGACGGTCATAAATCACAAGCGGAGAGCCCTGATAATTAAAAAGAAACTTTTGAGATAAGTTCGCCTGATAAATATCTCCCGCTTCGATATATTTTTTCGCGCGGCGCACATTCGCCGTAAACCGGGCTTTTGAAATTTCAGGGCGAAAACCATTGAATTTGAGTTTTTCGCGCGGCGCGGATAAACTGGTGGGAATTCGGCCATGCCATTTTTTCAGCTTATGGTCATAACGGCAGAGGTTTTTAAAACAACCCAGATAAACAGCCGGATACACCGAAGATTTTTTAGTCCTGAACTTTACCGTATCAAATAGCGCAGCGGCTTCATAGCCGAAGTAACCGAAAACAAAACCTTTTTTCAGCACAAATTCACGCAGACGTTTTAATCCCGCGGCATTTAAATCTTTCTCATGCAGGATCAGCTCGGCTTCGGGCTTCCAGCCAATCAAAGAATAGCGCTGATTGGGCTTTTGATAAGTGATGCTGTCGAGAAAAAATGACACCTTTTGCGAGGCGTAAATGGATTGATAAACCTGCCAGGGAGAAAGTCGATCCTGTTTCATGGTGGAATTATAGCAGAGCAGCCTCAACCGTCTTACAGCCGGTTGAGGCTGCGAAAGCCGAACGGAGGCTGTTACTTTTTACCGAATATTTTCGAGTCGAGAGAGAATCTCCCTGGCCCCATCGCGATAATCAGAATCGCGATTGCCAAATACCCGAGCGCGGGTTCATAGGACATGCCGCCCGTCAGATTTACAAACGGATCTTTCCTGACAATGGCATGCATATGCACTGCCACGGCCATCGTGGAAGCGAGTCCAAGCGCCGCAAGGGGCGTCAAAAGTCCGAGGATCAGCGCAATGCCCCCGCCGAATTCCGAAAAAGCCGCTAAAAACTGCAGCACGGCCGGAACCGGCGCATCAGGCCCCATCCAATTAAGCGGATGCTGAATTTTGCCCCAGCCATGCAGAATAAACGCGGTACCGGTAACGAGGCGCAAAAGAAGCAACGCAATATCGCCGAAGGTTGAATGATTCAATACAGAGAAAAACTTCTTAAACATTATGAACCGCCTTATTTTTGATTGCCGGAGAAATTATGCGCGCTCGTAAACGATTTCCATGGCTTTATAATTTTTACCGGTCTTCACATCATCATGCCACATTTCAAAAATGTGATGGTCAGCATCCACAATTTTGGTAATTCCCTTATGCGCATTATCTTTTTTGCCTGTTAAAGGACAAGAAAAAGTACCTTCTTCTTTGAAAGTTTTCGTGGCCGCATCATATTGCCCGGTTGATTTCATCACGCCTGTGGCCATATTATCAATCCAAATTGAAGTATATTCTTTCGCGACATTGTCATACCCTATGATCGCCATTCCCTCAAAGGGCCTGCCCAAAAATTGCCCTTTGAAAGTCTGTTGAATAAACCGTCCGTCTAAAATCCATTTGGTTTCGCTGCTTGCTTCCGAAATTTCAGCTGGCGCATCCGCGCTCATCCACATTGTCGTCTTAGCTTTAAACTTACCGACTAATACATCCAATTTGCGATGATCTTCTCCCGGCTGCATGAGCTTCATAGCTTCAATCATTTTTTCGTCCATCGGCGGCATTCCTGTCGGCACCTCTTCCGCAAAGGAAACCTGGCCATTCAATACCGTTAAAATTCCAAGCGTTAAAATTAGTTTTTTCATAGATTCCTTTTTAAATTGTTTATGCTTTTTCAAGCATTGTTTTTAAACTATTAAGACCTTTTTCGAATTGTTCACCTATCATTTTATCGCAACTCATGAAAATATTGATAACTTTACTCATAAAATTATTTGTTCCATACATGCGCCAAGTCATCCGGGCTGAAGCGCCTTCTTGAGCCAAAGCGAATTCTCCTGTGTGCACGGCTTTAAATGGCTTTCGCTGATTTCTTCAGAAAAGAACAGGCGGTCGGCAGACTCAAGAAAAATCCATCGGCAGTGGCATTAGTGGATTTTTGTTACACTATCACTCAAGGTGGATTATGGATGGCAAAAGCGGAGCGCAATACAAAGCCATTCAAAAATGCCGTCAATCTTGCGCTTGCTTATCTCAAGTCACTAAAAATAAAAAAATGAAGCCCTCGGCCTGTGGCTACATCCACCGGTTAAAGCGCAACTTCACAGCCTTGATGTCAGGCGAAACGCGCCTTTTCGATTCTTCGCATGCTTTCTTCCTTATGCTGCCTTTCATCCAAGCCGATTCGCCGCAATAAATCAGCTAAGCTTTTGAAAGAACCGTAATCTTTTTCGAAAGTGCTTTCAAATGGTTCGTTTTCAAAAGCCGGGTTTTCGCGCACAAATTCCATGTACTCATGTTCGGCATGGTCTTCAAAGTCCGCGTTCAGTTCATAGCTCCAAGCCGGCTGAATCACATAAAGCAGCCAGCTGACATGGTAATAAAAAAACGCGCCGAATTGCGGGAGAATCCGGTAAAGCCAGAAATTTTCTTTGATTCCTTTTTTCTGGGTTAATTCTTCAAGAATTAGCAGATGCCATTGCTCGTTATCCTGCTGATGGCGCGCCTCCTGAATAAAATCAAAAATTCTGCGCGCAAAATCAGGCAATGCGTAGGTGTGCGTCATGGAAATATAGGCCACATGCTCCCATGCCTGATAAGGCACACGTGCTACCACCTCAAGCACTTTAAACTTGGAAAAAGTTCGCGGCTTGCCGTAGAAAAAATCCATGCAAAAGAAAAGAACTTTGCCAAACAGTGAATAGGTCCGGCGCGGAGAGGAAAGCGTTCTTTCCGCTTCAGCCTTTAGCCCTGCGGAATCCGCTAGACCGCCTAATACCGCCGCCACTTTTTTATTTTCTTCGCTGTTATCCGTCATTTAAATCTCCCTTTAAACACACCAAGCGCCGTCCTTATAGATCACCCTCTCATCAAGCATGACCGCTTCCGTTACGGCAAAAACATCGACATGATGCCGTGCGGTGCGGCGTGAAAAAGCAAAGTCGGGCTTAGCATAGACAGAATGTTTCGCGCCCAGCGAAAGATGGACGCCGCACATGCGCTCGTAGCTTCCGATGTCGCTTACAATACGGTCGCGCGAAAATGCGCGGTTTAAGCCAAAGCCCAATTCCCGCACCCAAACGTCGTTTTCATCCGCGACAATATTCGCGAGCACTTCATTAAATTCAGGCGTCGAATCAAGCGCATCCGTAACGCGCCCATTTTCGATCACAAGTGTGATCGGTTTTTCCGGCTTGTTCACCACGAATCCCGTATCGCCGAAAGCGAAAATGCGCACGCGGCCGTTGACGTCTTCCAGTTTTTTTGATTCGGTAAAAACTTCGCCAATGGGAAATTGGCCGCCGATGTTTTTCATGCTTGAATAATCTCCGACATTCATTTTTGCGGGCTCGAAACCCGCGGCAAAAACCAGTTTATCGCCGCCGCTGTCGACAACTCCCGAAGAAGCTCCGTTAATCAGAGTGCGCAGCGCATTGCCGGTATTCCGGAAATAAGGCGCGTCATAAGCCAGCGCATCGACATACACGCGCATCTGGTCGCCTTCCATGGTATTCAAATGCGGATGCTCAATCACTTTAATCGAGAGATTGAAAAGCTCAATACGTATTCGAAAAGCACTTAGACGGAAGCTGGTGGATTGAATTAAAACTGCCAGGCCGCCCGGCTTGAGGACTTCGAAAAGCGCCAACGCTTCTTCGGGTTTGATGGTCTCAAAATCAATAAACCGCGCCCGAGGCAAAACACGCCGGTAAGCTTCGGTGAGCAAATTCGCCAAATCGCAGTTTTTATCAAAGACAACAATCGCGTCTTTATTTTCCGAGTGATCAAAAGACAACGTGAGAATATCACGTAAATTTTTTACCGCTAAATTAACTGTTTCAGAAAAGTTCGTCATGCCAAATTATATATTAGAATGAGACTTTGCGGTTGAGCTGAGGCTCAGAGTAGAGAGATCTTAGTCTTCGTGTCGAACGGAGAGAACATTGTCCGCATTCACAGCGACGCGGACAAACGGGCCATTTTCGGAGGTGCGGACTTCTAAAGTCTGATTGGAGTCTACGTTGATACGCGGTTCATTTACCGTCCAGGACTTCACAGCTTTATTTTTTTCATTTAACGCTGTGACGTAATACACAGAGGCTGCGGGCTTGGCTAAATCCTTAAACACGAGTTTGCCGGATTCAACGCTAAAGTCATCCAAAGGCGCCGCCATCGAAAACCAATATTGAGTTATCAAATCGCGCCGTTCTATAAGATTTTTTGAAATGAATTCGGCGTCTTCGGAAGAAGTTAATTTTCCGGCTGAGACCATGGTGCGAATATCTTCATCGCTGAAAGCGGCGATTTGCTTTGCCGCCCAAAATCCATCCGCGCGGGTCACGCGCTTAAAAGATTCGTAAGGTAATTGGTTTTTATATTTACCCGGCTTAAATTCGCGATTGTCCAAATATCCAACCGCCGTCGAGTCATTCGGTTTTTCGCCGGCTTCGCGCCAGCGTTTTTGCCAGGGCTTTTCCCAAAAGCCCAATGTAAAAAAGGCCTTGGCTATGTCGCTAAAATCGGCGATGTATTCATGCCCGTACATCGGCGGCTTAGCCCCGTGTCCCGCGCTTCCGAGAACGCCGTTAAAATTAATCAAATAATGCTTTAAAAATATTTTCCCGTTTTCATTCGCAACAACATCCAGCGTATTGGTTTCACTGACGCCGCTGTTATTAAGCCACGCGGCAAATACGGCTAAAGCGCGGATTTCCCTGCGGTCACGGTGATTAATAATGTCATCAGGGTCGTTTTTGCGGCGGCCGATAAGGCTGAAATAGCCTTTATTTTCTCCCGTAAGAATTTTGCTTGCAGCAACGCGGTAGGATCCGTCGGCGGTTTGCGGCGAAAAAAGAAAATATTCATCGAGCCGTTCCTGAGTCAGCGGTTTACGGAAGCCCGTGTCATCGCGGAGCATAGACCCTTCAGCCGCTTTTACTTTTTCCGCCGAGATTAACTCGATTGTATACTGCGGCACGTTATAACCAAGCGCGTGATAAAAGCGGCTGCCGATAATTTCCGCGGCGGTAGAAAGTTCCGGATTTTCGGCTGAATCAAATTTTAAAATATACTGGTCGCCGCGCGAATCCTTCACAAAATAGCTTGGGTGCACGCCTTCGATCTCTCCGCCTATCACGGCTAAATCACCCGCAAGATCAGGCCCGCTGTTTTCAACAAATCCTTTAGCGAGCTGCTCTTTGGAAAGAGCGGCGCGCGCGTGGCGATTCGTAAAAAAAGAGGAGTCCGGAACTTCATCAAAAGCATTAATATTGGCCGCGCGCAGAGGCTTGTTAAAAAGCCTTCTCGTCTGCCGGCTTAAGTCGAGCTGATTGACGATTTCACTGTGAACATTTTGCTCGTAAATATCTCTGTAAGGCAGCGTTTCCTGTTTACGGTAATCGGCTGTTTCTGCCGCCGGCGCATTGCACGGCAGCGCGACTGCAACCAACAGAATCGCCGCGAATATTTTTTTGAATATGCTTGTCATTTTAAAAAGCTCTCTTGGTGCGGACAAAAAAGTTCGTGCCTTCGTCGCCGTGAGCGACAGAAATATTTAAAAGGCCTGTTCTCGCAACATAGACACGGAATTCCAAACCATACGACTCATTAAAATCCTTCATTTGGAAGCGGCTCCACTCGCCGAAAACCTGCCCGATATCCAAGAACGGAACGGCGTCGAGCTGTAATTCCTTATACTCCCAAATCGCAAAACGGTATTCGATATTGAAAAGCAAAAGGTTGTTTCCGGTAAAACGGTTGGCACCGTAACTGCGCAACGTTTCGCTGACCTGGGGCATCGTTCCATAGCCGCCCAATTTAGATAAATCGTAAAAAGGAACATAACCGCCGTTAAACTCATCCTGCATTTGCATTAATCCGCGCAAAGCGAGAATGCGGCGATCAGATCCCACTTTTAGATACTGCGCGATATCCGCGCGATAAGTCAAATAGCGCGCCTGCGAATCTCCGAACCCTTCGTTATAGCCGAAAAACAGTTGCCGGTAACCGCCCTTGGTCGGAGCGTCAATAAAATCGCGTGTGTCGTGCTTGATCTCGCCCGCCAGGGTCAAAATTCTGTCGCCCGAAAACCCATTCAGGCGAGCCGGGGCATACTGGGCAAGCTGCCCTTTGCCTTCATCGTCGCTTTCGCCGACATTAATGTTTCTGTACTTAATATGCGTCATGGCCTTGAGACTCGGCGAAAATTCATATCCGGCTTTTCCGGCTACAGTTGTCGTTTCAATTTCGTAGGAAACTCCCTCACCTTTGCTGGTGTCGGGACCGATACCGTAAAAATCTTCCTGAAAACGTTTTTCATATTGAACCAGGCCCGAAGCAAAAAAATCGGTTCCGGCGATTTTCTCCAGGCCTACTTCGGTTCCGGTTTGAAAATAAACATCGTGACCGTAATTAATCCACGTATCCCAAATAAAATCAGGATATTTTGTTTTTAAGTCGGTGAGCCGCGGAAGGTCGAGTTTCAATCCCGTTTCAAATCCCGTTCCTCCGGAATAACCGAAAGAAGGCGTAATACCGTGATTCTTGAGATAGGTATAAAGCCATTTAAATTTTTGGTCGAGATGCTGCTGCTCAACGAAAAGAAGGTTTTTGCTCATCGGCCAGCGGATGAGTTCGAAAGGAAACGCGAGAATATAAGAAAGCGGGTCTTTCAAAGCCGAGGACTTCAGCGGCTTTTCATAAACCGGGGCATATTTGTCGGGAGCGGCTGAAAAAGCCGGTGCCGCCTGCAAAATAAGCACGGCCAATAGGGCGGCTCCCCAAACTGTGTTTTGACGTTTTATTTTATTAAACATAATTCCTTGGGCGCAGATTATAAGAACAATAAAGGCCGCATTCAAGCAATTGCTCATATTCAGCGCATATTTCTATCGGCATCTCCTTTAAGCGCTTGAGAGGTTATTGCGCGTCAAAAGCGTTTTGAATGTGTCGGATTTGCGGTTCATTGACACCATTATAAAGTATAGACATCACATCAAAGCGCGCCTTCATTTTGGAAAGGCCGTTCTTTTGAAGGTATCCATTCGCGAGCCGGATCATTTGCTTTTGCTTTTGAGCCTCAACCGCTTCTTCGGGCAAGCCAAATTGCCGGGAGCTTCTTGTTTTGACCTCAACAAAGACCACGGCGTCCTTTGTGCGCACAATAAGGTCCAGTTCGCCGTAAGGAGTCCGCGCCTTTTTTTCCAGGATCTTATATCCTCTTTCAACCAGATATGCCGCGGCAATAATTTCACCGCGGTCTCCAAGCGACAAATGAAAGTCCGCCTCTACCGGTTTGATTTTCATGGCATGTGCGTGGTTGCCTGCCTGCCGGCAGACAGGGGCAAAATTCCAGAGCTGGGATTTTCCGTGCGGTTGAGCCTTGGCTCAGAGCTTAAATGTAGCCGTCGCACCGGCTCAAAGCTACGGCGGTGAATCGCGCATGGCCCATGTTCCGTTAGCGCATCCATATGAATCTTAGTTCCATAGCCCTTGTGTTTCCCGAAACCATAAAGCGGATATTCGATATCACATTTTTCCATCCACGCGTCCCGCACGACTTTCGCAACGACCGAGGCGGCGGCGATACTCGCGGATTTGGCGTCGCCTTCGATCACTGTTTTTTGCGGAAGAGGTAAATCCGTGGAATAAGTTCCGTCAATTAAAAGGCCGGTCGGAGAAATGCAAAGATCAAGCACGGCGCGCTTCATGGCAAGTAATGACGCTCGCAGAATATTAATCGTGTCGATTTCTTTTTCGTCGGCGAAGCCGATTCCCACCAACTGGCGCGAAATAATTTCGCTGTAAAGCATTTTTCGTTTTTTAGCGGTGAGCTTCTTGGAGTCATTTAAGCCTTCAAGGCCTTCGGGAAAGATCAGAATGACCGCGGCGGCAACCACAGGACCCGCGAGCGGTCCTCGGCCGGCCTCATCGACTCCGGCCCAGCGACCGACAGTATCGCCTTCGGCCTGACCACCGGAAAGAATGGCCTTCCTGTCAAAATCAAATAACTCAATTTGAGTTTCGGAAGACCCTACTGTGGCCATAACTTAATCCGAGCATTTCCAATGATCCGCAGTTGCTCATGCTCAGCTCATGCGGTTGGGCAAAAGCCCAGAGCAAAAAGGAAGTCTCTTGGCTCTTATTTCAGGTCGCGCAAATAATAAAGCTTGGCGCGGCGGGCTGAACCCGTGCGTGTCACTTCGATTTTTTCAATCGAGGGCGTATAAAGCGGGAAAGTCTTTTCCACTTTGTCGCCGTGGGAATCCTTGATGACACCGAAGCTGGCTCCGGCACCGGATCCGCGGCGGCGAAGACAAACGCCTTCGAAAATCTGCGTGCGAGTCTTGCTGCCCTCTTTCACTTTCAAGTGAACTTTTAAAGTGTCGCCCACGCGAAACTCGGGGATTTGACGGCTTGCTTTTGTTTTTGCGTCGATTTTTTGAATTACATTCATTTTCCTGTCTCCTTTTTGCTCTGGGCTTTCGCCCAACCGCATTTTCCTATTATTATTTCTTTAAATTTTTGCTCTGCATGCCGGTTGAGACAGCGTCTCAAAGGCCAAACAATACTATTATTTCTTTTTCGAAGCTCTTTCTCTTTTCAGCTTAACCTTCACGGTTTTGTTGCCCTCTTCATCCGCTGGTTGCGCCGGCAGCGCAGAAGCAGAATGTAGTAAGTCTGGTCTGTGCTTCCGCGTCAATTTCTCCGCCGTCTCATTACGCCACTTTTTTATCTTCGCATGATTTCCCGAAAACAAAACTTCGGGAACTTCCCAACCGTTATATTCGCGCGGCCGCGTATACTGCGGATATTCAAGCATCCCGCCGCTAAAACTCTCTTCTGCCGTCGATTCTTCGTTTCCGAGCACGTCCGGAACAAACCTTGTCAGCGCTTCAATCAAACACAAGGCCGGGGCTTCGCCGCCCATCGTAATAAAGTCACCGACCGAAACCATTTGGTCGACCAGGTGTTCTTTAATGCGGTAGTCCATACCTTCGTAATGGCCCGCGATCAAAACAATTTTCTTTTTCTGCGCGAGGCTTTCAGCCAACTTTGGCTTCAGCAATTCGCCATGCGCATCGAGCAAAATTTTCCATGCTCCCGCACCGATTTCTTTCAAGCACTCATGCATTGGCTCGATCTTAAACACCATTCCGGGGCCGCCGCCAAAAGGCGAATCATCCGTTTTGTGATGCTTATCGCGCGCCCAATCGCGCAGATTATGCACGCGGATTTTAATCAATCCGTCGGCCTGCGCGCGCTTCAAAAGCGACTGTTTCAACGGAGATTCGAAAAAATCCGGAAACAACGTGACGATATCAATTTCTAACATATTGCTGCTCTGCGGATACACCACAACCGCGTCGCGGTTGGGCAAAGCCCAGAGCGAAAGAAAACTGTTACGCCTTCGCTTTGGTCTTGCGCTGCTGCTTCTTAATCAGACTTTTCACCGAAATGCTAACTTGAGCACCGGCCTTGGTCCAATGATCGAGACGATCCTGTTTCAAGACAAACTTTTCCTCTTTCGGAAGAGCGTCATAAAAACCGATTTCCTCGATGAAACGGCCGTCACGCGGTGACTTTGCGTCCGCGACAACAATGCGCCATTGCGGACGGTTCTTCGCGCCAAAACGCTTCATACGAATTCTTACTGCCATTTTCTTTTCTCCCTTTATTACTACTTACTAACTACTAATCTACAATTTGCTAGTTTTGCGCGGTTACGCCAAAAGCGCAGAGCCGAGTAAAAGAAAACGCTTCGCGTTTACTCTTTTACTCTTCTTATAGACGCGCCGACTTTTAAAAGCTTCTGCTCCAACCGGTCATATCCGCGATCCAAATGATAAACACGGCTTATTTCCGTTTCACCGTCCGCGACCAAACCCGCCAAAACCAGCGCCGCGCTCGCGCGCAAATCAGATGCCATCACCGGCGCGCCGCTCAATTTCTTTACACCATGAATAACTGATGTCGAGCCTTCCATAATGATCTTCGCGCCCATACGTCCGAGCTCGCTGACATGCATGAAACGATCCGGATAAATTTTTTCCGTAATCACGCTGATGCCCGGCGCAATTGTCATCAAGGCCATCATTTGCGCCTGCAAATCCGTCGGAAACGCCGGATACGGCAATGTCGTCATATCGACGGCTTTCAGTTTTCCGCGGCGCGAAACACGCACGGCGTTTTTATACTTCACAACTTTAACACCGGTTTGCAGCAATTTATCAATCACCGCGTTCTGATGGCTCGGCTCCATTTTTTTAATCATCAAATCGCCGCCCGTAATCGCCGCTGCAAACATAAAAGTTCCGGCTTCGATGCGATCCGGTATGACGCGATAATTGGCTCCGTGCAACTTTTTGACGCCTTCGATTTCAATGCGCGGCGAACCTTCACCTGAAATTTTAGCGCCCATCGCTTTCAAAAAATTCGCGAGATCCACAACTTCAGGCTCGCAGGCGGCGCTTTCGATAATCGTTTTACCGGGCGTCAATGTCGCCGCCATCATGACATTGCCTGTCGCCAAAACAGACGAGCCGTAAGACCCGCCGAGATAAATTTCCGCGCCGCGCATTTTCGGTCCCGCTTTCGCACGCACATAACCGTGGCGAATTTCAATCTTCGCGCCCAATGCTTCCAAGCCCTTTAAATGTAAATCGATCGGACGCGGCCCGATAACACAGCCGCCCGGCAAAGAAACTTCTGTTTCACCCAGCCGTGCAAGCAATGGCCCCATAACACAAACAGAAGCACGCATCGTGCTGACTAACTTATAAGGCGCGAATGCTTTTAAATTTTTGCCAGGCTTAATCGCAAGCGTTCCGTCTTCGTACGTAACACGCGCGCCGAGCGAACGCAAAAGTTTGCACATCGTCATGATGTCGCTCAGATTCGGCACATTTTCAAAAATCGATTCATCCGGCGAAAGCAGTGCCGCCGCCATCAAGGGCAGCGCGGAGTTTTTTGCTCCTGAAATTTCGACTTCGCCTTTTAACTTGGCTCCGCCTTTTACAATTATTTTGTCCATCGGTATCTTTTAAGCCTCCGGGCTTACGCCCGACCGGCGATGCATTTCAACCTTTTCGGGCTAAAACTATGCGCTCTATATCTTGATGATCTTTAATAATTCTCAGATCTTCATAACCGTTTCTCTTTAACTCTGCGCTAACTGCCTGGGCCTGTCCGGCGCCGACTTCAAATCCCAACCAGCCTTGCGGCTTTAAAAACTTTGCGGCATCCGGAATCATTTTCCGGTAAAAATCCAAGCCGTCTTTCCCGCCGTCTAATGCCATTCGCGGCTCAAAAACCACTTCCGGCTGCAGGCCGGCCAAATCTTCGGCCGTTAAATAGGGCGGATTCGACAAAATCAAATTAACTTTCAAATCAGACGGTATATTTAAATATAAATCTGAGTGAATTAACTCAGCGCGGCCTAAAAATCCAAGTTCCGCAGTATTCTCACGGGCAATCTTCAAAGCTTCCGCAGAAAAGTCAACCATCACCGCTTTAGCCTCAGGCACGGCGGCTAAAATCGCAAGCGCAATCGCGCCCGATCCCGTTCCAATATCCATGATTACCGGGGCATTCAATTTATCTTCGCGGATAATCTTAAGCGCCGCTTCCACCAACCGTTCTGTTTCAGGCCGCGGAATCAAACATCCCGGTCCCACTTTTAATTTCAAAGAATGAAAAAACGTATCGCCCAGCAAATACGCCAAAGGAATTCTTTTTCCCCTGCTCGCAATCCAATCAAAAAACTGTTTCTCTTGCTGCGCCGTCAAATTGCTCTTCGCCGTTTGAGCCGAAGGCTCAGAGGCAAAATGAAACGGCGCGGTTGAGCTTTGCTCAGAGCTAATATAAAACAGCACTTCTGAACGATTCGCGTTCATCAGCTCCATCAACATATGCTCGCATTCAGTCCTAGCCTCAAGGACGCCAGCAAGTTTCAGCCGGTTTTCTCCTAGAGATAAAGCTTCGCCGATCAGCATCAGCTATCGCTAGCCTGAGTCAGCTTTTTTTCCCTTTCAGCGCGCCATAGGGCGTCCACAATAGGGTCCAAAGAGCCGTCGAGAATATCATCGAGACTATGCAATGTCAAACCGATTCGATGATCCGTAACCCGTTGATCCGGATAGTTATAGGTGCGTATTTTGCCCGATCTATCGCCGGTTCCAACCTGCTCTTTGCGAATCTTGGCCTGGGCGTCATGCTCCTTGGCGCGCTGGAATTCAAAAAGCCGCGCCCTCAATACACGCATTGCGCTGGCTTTATTCTTCATTTGGGACCTTTCATCCTGACACGTCACGACAAAACCGCTCGGAAGATGCGTAATACGGACAGCCGATTCGGTTTTATTGACATGCTGTCCGCCTTTGCCGCCGGCACGGTAAACGTCAATTTTGAGATCTTTCGGCAGTATTTCGACTTCTTCTTCGGAAACTTCGGCAAGCACCGCAACGGTAACCGCGGAAGTATGCACGCGTCCGCTGGATTCGGTTTTGGGAACCCGCTGAACGCGATGAATGCCGCGTTCAAATCGAAAGTAGCTGTAAGCGTTTTCACCGGCGATTGAAAAAACAGCTTCTTTGTAACCGCCCAATTCGGTTTCGCTTGATTCCATCATCGCCGTTTTAAGGCCGTGTTTGCCCGCGAAATATTCGTACATGCGCACAAGCACGCCAACAAATAGCGCCGCTTCTTCTCCGCCTGTTCCGGCGCGGATTTCCATGATCACGTCGCGCGAAGCGTCGGGCTCACTGCCCTTTAAAAATAAATCTTCCATCTCAAGTTGAAGGCTTCCAAGTTTTTGGTCGAGAGCTTCTTTTTCTTCGCGGATCATTTTTTCCATTTCGGGATCGGAATCGGATGCGGAGTCAAGCGCGTGGCGATGGGCTTCGCTCATTTTATATTCCGCGAATTTTTTAATGATCGGACGGATTGAGGAAAGTTCGCGTGTCAATTTTTGAACCAGCGTGGAATTCTGCAGTGTCACGGGATCGGACAATTGTGCCTCGACCTCGCCTTTTCTTAAAACCAGCTTTTCTAATCTTTCCCGTATTTTCACAGTTATGTCTTTCACGCCTCGATAAAGCTCGGCATGTAATTATTGTTAGCAGTTGGGCGAAGCGCCCAGAGCCTAAATAGAAAAATCCCCGCTACTCGAAAGTAACGGGGATTTTTTGGAAACAGTCTAAGAATTCTGAGCAGCGGCTTTTTCTTTAAGCGCCTTCAGTTTTTCGCTGATCGTCGATCCGACGCTGGATTTCTTCGCGGCATTCTGGGCCTTCACATCCACAGAGCTTTTCGCGCCAACGGTGACCTTGTCCTGAAACTTCTTCTTGAAGCGGTCAATGCGTCCGGCCGTATCCATAATACGCTGCTTGCCCGTGAAAAACGGGTGCGACGCGCTTGTGATGTCGACCAAATATGACGGATAAGTGACGCCGTCCAAAACATGCGTTTCGGTGGTTTTAACCGTCGAGCTTGTTAACAGAATAAAATCGCTTGAGGCGTCACGAAAGACGACCTTGCGGTATTCGGGGTGAATTTCTTTTTTCATTTTCTTTTCCTCGTTCACATTTTGCATGTCTCGATAAACTCAACATGCGGTTTTCAAAAAAATCTTTTTTGCTTTCGGCGGTTGCGCCAAAGGCGCAGAGCAAAAATGATACTGTAAAATCTTTCTGTCATTCCCGCCCCCGATGTCGCTCGAGGGTAAACTCCGGCGGGAATCCAATTTTTCATTTGTCTGGATCCCAGATAACGCTACGCGTTTCTGGGATGACATTCCGGCAATTTCATTTGCGCTCGCTTCGCTCCGCAAATGAAGCCGTCATGTCACTTATCCGCTTTGCTCATGCTCGCCAAAAAGTCGGCGTTGGATTTGGTTTTCTTCAAGCGGTCCACCAAAAGCTCCATCGCTTCGGTCGGATTCAACTCGTTCAAAACCTTGCGCAAAATCCACATCAGTTTGAGTTCGTCCGCGGGCACCACGACTTCTTCGCGGCGCGTATTCGACTTCTTCACGTCGATCGCCGGATAAATGCGGCGCTGGAACAAATTGCGATCCAGCTGCAATTCCATATTGCCCGTACCCTTAAACTCTTCAAAAATCACTTCGTCCATGCGCGATCCCGTATCCACAAGCGCAGTCGCGATAATCGTCAAACTGCCGCCTTCTTCCACGTTGCGCGCGGCCCCGAAGAAGCGTTTGGGCTTGTGCAAAGCGTTGGAGTCTACACCACCCGACAAAATTTTGCCAGAGTGAGGTGCAACGGTGTTATAAGCGCGGGCCAGACGAGTAATGCTATCCAAAAGGATGATTACGTCTTTGCCATGCTCAACCAGCCGCTTGGCTTTCTCCAATACAATCTCGGCCACCTGCACATGGCGCTCAGCCGGTTCGTCAAAGGTTGAGGCCACAACTTCCCCCTTAACAGACCGTTGCATGTCAGTAACTTCTTCCGGGCGTTCATCGATCAGAAGCACGATTAAATATGCGTCTGGATGGTTCGTTGTAATGCTATTTGCTATTTTTTGCATCAAAACTGTTTTACCGCTGTAAGGCGGCGCCACAATCAATCCGCGCTGGCCAAAACCTGCCGGTGTCAATAGATTCATGACGCGCATCGAAACATCTTCCGCGCTTGTTTCAAGCTGAATGCGCCGGTTCGGATAAAGCGGCGTCAAATTGTCGAAAGGAATCTTGTGACGGACACTTTCGGGGTCTTCCGTGTTCACAAGTTCGACTTTGAGCAAAGCGAAATATCTTTCGCCTTCCTTCGGCGGACGGATCAATCCGCTCACGGTATCACCGGTTCGCAAACTAAAACGGCGGATTTGGCTTGGAGACACATAAATATCATCCGGTGACGGAAGATAATTGTAATCCGGTGAACGCAAAAACCCGAAACCGTCTTCAAGAATTTCGAGCACGCCTGCGCCGAACATCATGCCTGATTGTTTGGCTTGCGCTTCGAGAATCTTGAACATGAGGTCTTGTTTTTTAAGCCCTGTAATGCCTTCGATGTTAAATTTTCCGGCGAGTTCCTGCAAATCTAAAACTTTAAGATTACGCAAGCTTGCGACATCAAGCGGTTTTTCGCCGGGTTTCAAAGCGACTTGCTGCATATCTTCGCCTTCTTCTGCGCGGTCGAAATTTGGGCGCCGCGGAGCCATGGGCGGACGGCGGTCACCGCCGTTGGAACCTCCCTGACTGTAAGAAGAACCTCCTTGGCCCTGGCCTCCTCCGCCGGCGTAAGGACGACGGTCGCGGTCAGAATGAGATGGGCGGCGGTGGGAACCGCCATTATCGTTGCGGGGGGGGCGTTCTCTTGTGGACATGTGAGTTAGATCCTTTTTGTTCTTTGTTTAAACCGATGAAAAAGCTTATCCGCTGCGTTACGAGCTTCGCTTCCTTGTGCGCCGTAGGTTTTACTACGGCTCCGCGGTCGCTCGCTCAAGCCTTGCGTCTAAAACTTTTTGATCAGTTTATTGATTTAAATTTATTTTTTTACGTTAATTTTTTCAAAAGCTTGCGGACTTGTTTTCTTGTTTCTTTTCTTGTTCCCGAGTTGTTGATTACAAAATCAGACTTTGCCATTTTTTTGTGAATCGGCCATTGCTCCGCGCGGCGGCGGCGGATTTCTGTTTTCGTCCAGCCCTGTTCCTGAAGCCTGGCGTCGGCTTCATTTGTCCCCGCGAAAACGGTGACGATGAAATCGAATATTTTTTGAAATTTAGCTTCAAAAAGCAGCGGAACTTCGATGGCGATTCTTTTATTTTTTGATTTCCGGATTTCATTAACCAGACGTTTCAGCACATAAGGATGAATTAATTTCTCAAGGCGCTTCAAGCGCAAAGGGTTTTTAAAAACAATTTCCGCGAGTTTGCGGCGCTCTAAAAATCCGCTTACAAACGCGTCGGAAAATTTTTCGCGGATTTTTTCAAAAACAGGATTCGTGGCCTGCAAAGTTTCATGCGCTACGCGGTCCGCGTCCAAAACAAAAAAGCCCTGCTTGCGCAAAAGTCCTGCGACTTTGCTCTTCCCCGTTCCGAACCCGCCGGTAATGCCGACTACTAATTTTTTCCTTCTTTTGTGCTTTTTCATTGCTTCTTTATTCGAGCGCCGCAAAATGTTACTGCTTATACCAGGAATCGCCGATCGTGACATCGGCTTTCAAAGGCACTCGCAAGACATACGCTTCTTCCATTTCCTTTTTTACCATTTTCGCCAGCTTGTCTTCTTCGCCCGCAGGCACGTCAAACACAAGTTCATCATGCACCTGCATGATCATTAAGCTTTTATATTTTTCCTGTTCCATCACCTGATTAATCTGAATCATCGCGATTTTCACCAGGTCCGCGGCCGAACCCTGCAGCGGCGCGTTAATCGCGGCGCGTTCGGCATAATTACGCAGCATCATATTCTTCGCATGAATCTGAGGAAAATAAGAGCGCCGCCCGAGAATCGTCGTCAGCCAGCCCTGTTCTTTTGCTTTTTCTTTCTGGCTTTCCATAAAATCATGCACGCGCGGATAGCGACTGAAATAATTTTTAATGAACAAATCCGCCTCAGCTATTGAAATTCCCAGATTACCGGAAAGGCCGTAACTCGTCTTACCGTAAATCACGCTAAAGTTAATCGTCTTCGCTGCATTGCGCATTTCGCGGGTCACATCTTTTTCTTTTACACCGTAAAGCACGGTAGCCGTAAAAGCGTGAATGTCGCGGTCTTCCTCAAAAGCCTTTTTCAAATTTGGATCATCGGAATAATGCGCAAGCACGCGTAATTCAATCTGGGAATAATCCGCCGAAACAATTTTTCCTTTTGGAAACCGGGAAATGAAAGCTTTGCGCACCAGTCGGCCGGTTTCGGTTTTTATCGGAATGTTCTGCAGATTCGGTTCCGTGCTGGATAAACGCCCGGTATCGGTGGTCGTCTGGTTATACGATGTGTGAATCAAACCCGTTTCGGGGTTTACGATTTCAGGCAGCGCATCGAGATAAGTCGACTGCAGTTTCGTTTTTTCGCGGTATTCCAGAACATCACTCGCGACCGGATGCTCAACCGCCAGCTTTTCGAGTACGGCGGCATCCGTCGAATAGCCGGTTTTGGTTTTACGCACCGTCGGTAATTTCAATTTTTCAAAAAGGATTTCGGCCAGCTGTTTCGGCGAGCCGATATTGAATTCGCCGCCCGCAGCCGTCCATATTTTTTTTTCAAGCGCTTCGATTTCACGGCTGGCGCGGATCGACAGTTCACGTAGAAATTCGGAATTGATTTTAACGCCGTTCATTTCGCAGCGCGCCAGCACTTCCGCGAGTGGCAGCTCCACATCGGCATAAAGTTTTTCGAGACTGTTTTCTTTTAATTTCTGTTTCAGAACCGGCACAAGCTGCCAAACCGCGTCGGCATCTTCGCAGGCATATTCTTTGATTTGCGCGAGCGGCACCAAATCCATCGTGATTTGATTTTTGCCTTCGCCGAGAAGCGCCATTGTGAGAATTTTTTTCATCGACAAATATTCCATCGCAAGGTCATCAAGGTTGTGATTGCGTTTGATCGGCTGAATTAAATAACTCGCGATCATCGTGTCAAAAGTAATCCCGCGGACTTCCGCGCCCGCGCGCTTCATCACAATCGTGTCATATTTAATATTTTGTCCATACTTGGCGATTTTCGCGTCTTCCAAAACGGGTTTTATCGCTTCCAAAACCACATTGGCTGGAATTCCGGGGCCGGCATGTCTTGCGTCCGAAACTGGCACATACCAGGCGTTTTCCTTTTCCCAGCAAAAGCTCATTCCGACAAGCGCCGCTTTCATCGGATCAACCGATGTTGTTTCGGTATCAAAGCTGAAAGCTTTTTGTTTTCGCAGTTCAGCGGAAAAATCATCCAAGTCACTTAAAGTTTCGATAACACAGTATTTTTCATTCGCCTTTTTTGCGGGAGAACCGTCGCCCGCGGACTGGCTCGCGGAAACGTCGCGGGCTTCCATGCCGCGAATCAAACTGTAAAATTCATACCGCTTATAAAACGGCAAAAGATTTTCGGAAGTGGTGGGCCGCCAGCGTATGGTTTCCCAATCCACTTCACATTCCACTTCGCAATGAATCGTGGCAAGCTCACGCGAGAGCAACAAATCCTTATCATGCGCGGCGATTTTTTCGCGCTGCGCTTTTGAAGCGACCTGGTCTATATTTTTGCGGAGATTATCCACGGAATGAAATTGTTTCATAAGTTTAAGAGCTGTTTTTTCGCCGATCCCCTGCACCCCCGGAATATTGTCCGAGCCGTCGCCCATCAAGGCCATCAGATCTACGATTTGTTCCGGGCCCAAGCCTTCAAAGCGTTCGCGCACGGCGGCTTCATCATAAAATTTCTGGTCTTTGTGAAAATTTAGCACTCGTATCCCCGGCTGCACCAGCTGCATCATGTCTTTGTCGCTCGAAGCGACAACAACGCTAAGCCCGTCTTCTTTGCCGCAGCGCGCCAGGGTCCCGATCAAATCGTCGGCTTCAAAGCCCGCTTTTTCAAAACAAGAAATTCCCGCGAGGCGGCAGTATTCTTTAATCGGTTCCACCTGCGAAACTAAATCCTCAGGCATCGGCTTGCGTTGTGCTTTATAGGCTTCGTACTTGTCATGCCGGAATGTCGCTTCACGCCGGTCAAAACACACGGCTAAATAATCAGGTTTATATGCCGCGACCAACTTTTCGACGCTGGTGATAAACCCATACAGCGCGTTCGTGGGCTCGCCCTTGGAATTGGTCAACCCTTGAATAGCGTAATAAGCTCGGTAAAAGAAACCGTTTCCGTCGATTAAATAAAGCGTCCCCGGACGAACAGCGGCCTTAGGCATGCTGTTTAAATTTGATTGTCATAGCGAGAGCGTAAATGGTGATTTGAACTCAAAATGTTGCTGAAAATTTGATGGATTTTTTTGGAAAAAGGAAACGCGGTGCGGGAATAATGATCAAGTATGAATTACAGGCTAAATTCTAGTTTTTCCCCTCGAAGGTTGTCAAGCACTGTTTTGTTTTTTCCCTGCCGGCAGGCAGATGCGCTGTTCTGCGCAGCTGTGGAAACCCATGCTATGCTTTAGGCGGAATTCCAAATTCGCCTTTTTTCTTTGGCGTAATTTGCGACAAATGCGCTGCTAAATCGCGAGGTTCCTGCGCAAACTCAAGCGCGGATTCATAGCTGATTATGCCGTCGGCGTAATACTGCTTAAGCACATCGTCCAAATATTTCATGCCGTATTTTTTGCCCGTTTGAAGTTCGGAATTCACCTGGTAAGTTTTGCCTTCGCGAATAAGATTACGAATCGCGGGTGTCGCGATTAAAACATCATGCGCCGCGATACGGCCGGGCTTATCAATGCGCGGAATCAAAGCCTGTGAAATAACGGCCACAATAACCGACGCCAGCTGAACGCGGATTTGTGTTTGCTGCTCGGGCGGAAAAACGTCAATGATACGGTCCACCGTACGCGCAGCGCCGGTCGTATGCAAAGTCGAGAAAACTAAATGTCCCGTTTCCGCGGCGCGAATCGCATTCTGCATCGTTTCAAGCCCGCGCATTTCACCGATTAAAATAACATCGGGATCCTGGCGCAGGGCTTTTTCAACCGCGGCCGAGAAAGACGGCACGTCGATACCGACTTCACGCTGATTGATCACGGATTTATGCATCGGATAAACGAATTCGATCGGATCTTCCGCGGTAATAATATGTTTTGCGTAATTATCATTAATGTAATTAAGCATGGCTGCAAGCGTGGTTGTTTTTCCCGAGCCTGTCGGCCCCGTCACAAGCACAAGCCCGCGCGGACGGTTTAAAACGTCACGGATTTGTTCGGGCAAACCAATATCTTCGAAAGAACGGAATTTGCTGGGCAGCATACGCATGACCATTGCCAAATGCCCCTGCTGTTTAAAAAGCGACACGCGGAAACGCGCCTTATTTTTAAACGCGAATCCGAAATCAAGCCCGCCGACTTCCTGGACCACTTTGCGCTGTTCTTCGGTTGTAATTTCTTCGGCAAAAGCCGCGGTGTCCTGCGGTGTCAAATTTTCCTGGGTTTGCGAAATCAACTCTCCCGAAAGACGCAAAGTAATCGGCCGCCCCACGGTTAAATGAATATCTGATGCGTCTTTCTCGATCGCGGATTCCAAAATTTGTTCAATCGGCTGTGTCATGATATTTCTTTCTATTCAGACGGGTTATTGGCGTCTCTCCTTTTTCGACTCAAAGCTAAAAAAGCTGAACGGCTTTTTGATAAACCAGAGCGGTCAATACAGCCAGCGAGAAAAGCACAAACAGTCGGCCGGAGGCTTTTTGAGTCAATAGCGGCAGGTAAAGCTGTGCCATGCGGACGCGCGCGCCTTGATATAAAAAAGCGACGATCAGCGCTCCGATTTCAACGCTCATGAGAGCGGCAGCGACATAGCTACCATCCGCGATAAAACGCAAAGCACAAAAAGCCGTCGCGGCTCCCGCAATCATACAAACCGGACGGCCCCTAAAAATAATTGCGGGCAATGCCGCCGCCAAAAATAAAATTAAAGGATTGAGGCCCTGCCCGGGCTTATTCAGAAGCAGTCCCGCAAAGGCGCTGAGACCCGCGCACAGCAAATAAACCGCCCAGCTTTTTAACAACCTTTTAAGGTTTTCTCCAGCCGGCTGCAAGCCTTCATTGTCGCGTGCCAGAAAATAACCCGTGAGCAAAATAACTACAAACAGTTTCATTTTGCACGTCTCCTGAAAATAGCCAAAACAATTTCAGCGACTAAAATCATAAAAATCGCCGCCGTCCAATAGCTGCCGCCGTGAAAATTTTGTCGCAAAAGTGTGAGGATCGTAGCGAAAGCAATAAAGAAAATAAGCGCCGCTGCTAACTCCAAAAGGCGGCGCTTGAAATATTTTTTGAGGCCGAATAAAAAAGGCTTCGCCCGCTGCGCTTCTGACGGCGCCCAAGCCGATTCGGAAACAAGCAAATGCACGCTCCAAACCCAGTAAGGCGGAATGGCCGCGGTAAACCAGCCCAGGCCCCCGCACACAGCGAGCCAAAATAAATAAACCGCGGACAATGCGGAGCGGGGCCGGCGGCGCAGTATTTCAAAAATTAGCAATGTCATTCCCGCCATAAAAGGAATCAGAAACGCCGCGTAAAAAAGAGATGCTCCTGAAAAAAAGAGCAGTGGCAGCAATGCCTCCGAAACTGAAAAATGCTTAGCGTGAGAGGGTCTGGCCATAAATTTTCCTTTTCACGCCGCGTTCTTCTATCCAACCCGCGAGAAAACTCATCGTAAGCCCGGACACAAGCATGGCTTCCTCCCAAGATGTTCCCGCCAAAAGCGCGGCAAGCAAACCCAGCGCAACGCCTTGATACGCAAATCGGCCATTTTTTGAAAATGGCGCCAGCGCGGGATCAAAAATTAATTCTCCCGCCGCGACACTCCACACCAAAGCCGAAGCAATGTTCTTTTCATGCAATAAACTTAAAAGAGCCGCCGCCGCCAAAACGAAGACCATACGCCGCGCTTCGATGCCGGTACGCGGAAAACGAATCACAAACCATAAAGCAAAAACAAATGCCGCCGCCAAAGGAGCAAGCCCTTCTAATTGAAACACGGGACCGGTGCCGAAGTTTTGCAAAAAAGCTAGCGCAAGGCAAACAGGCTGAAGCACATAGCCGGAACGTCCGCCAAAAAACCGATAAAATAAAACAAATGTCGCGGCGATAAAAGCCGCGCCGCCAAGCGGCATTCCCGCCGGTAAAAATAAAACAAGAAGCAGGCCTTGATGAAAAAGCGAAATATCCCAGCGCGGTGAAATCGAAAAACCAGCCGCTTGAAAAATAAAATGGCTCGCAAGAATGCTCAGTAAAACAATTCCGGTCAGAGCGACAAACGGAATTCCTCCGGCAAAGCCTGCGGCGAAAATTAAAACAAGCGTACCCGCCAGCTCACGGCTCAGCATCCATTCAAAGGCGGCATTGCTTTTTAAATGCGGAAAAAATATCTTCAATAAAGCGTCCGCCATTAAAAACAATCCTGAATCATTTCAACCAGCGAAATATGCGCGGGGCAAATGTACGCGCAGTTTCCGCAGGCGATGCATTGCTTCGCTCCGAGCTCGCGGGCGCGTTCATATTGAGTGCTTTGTGCCGCCATCGCGATCAGAGCCGGGGTTATGTCCACCGGACAAACCTCCGCGCATTCTCCGCAGCGAATACAATCCACCGTTTGCGCGCCCGCCGTATTTTCTTTCGGCAGGGCTATCAGAGCATCCGTGGAAGCCGATACCGGATCCTCCATCGAAGTGACCATACGTCCGCGCATCGGCCCGCCCGCGATCATCCGCCCCGGTTCGCGCATCACTCCCTTGCAAGCCTTAAGCGCGTCAGCCGCCATCATTCCCAAAGGAATCAAAAGATTTTGCGGTTGAACCACGCATTCTCCGGTTACGGTGACAACCCGCTCAAAAAAAGGTTTCCCAAAAACCACCGCTTCATAAGCCGCGTAAACAGTCGCGGTATCCGGCAGCGGCCAGGCATGAAGCCGGTACGGTTCTATTTGCGCAAGCGCAGGGTCAATCGCGGGCAGCAAAACCGCCGGATCATCCTGCGGATAGAGCGCGGGAAAAATCCGGATATGAACATGCTCCCATTTTAAAAAATAAATTTTGCTTTTTAAAACTTCCGCCGCCTGCCCCTCCTCTTCCGAAAGCGCGATGATAATTTTTTCCAGCCCGGCGGCCCGGCGTAAAATTTCGGCGCCTTTCAAAATTTCCATCGGCTGGCCAAGCAATAAAACCTGTCCCGCGGTAACATACGGTTCGGATTCGCAAGCATTGATAATAAGCGTGTTTTGATGAAACGGGCCTTTTTCTAAAAATGAAACAAGCGGCTGCTGCAACCGGCCGCAAAGCGGCACGCCGGCTTCGCGGATTTGGACCCGCAGTCTTTCCATAGTTGCCTCGGCCCAAACCGTTGATTCGGGGGAAGGCAAAAAAGAGAACGCGTTTTTTTTGTCGACTTGTATTTCAATGACAAGCACGGATTCGCCCGCGGCTGTTTGCGCGCGCGCAATTTCGGTGACAACACCGTTAAGGGGACTGAAAATAGGAATTCCGGCCGATGAACGCGGTTCGGCGATTTTCATACCCGTCGACACGAGCTGTCCGGGAACTATGCAGGGGTTTTGATAAAAGGGCGCGTCCGTAAAAACAGGCACGCGCAAACGTTCCGGAGGTTTCGGTCGCTTGAGCGTCCAAGTTCCCAGGCTCATCTCTTTTTTGAGCGGAAGCTTGATTAATTTCATCGGCCTTTGTATCGGCCTAAATCACGCTGAGATTGAAGAGAAACTCAAAGCATGACTGTTCGCTTGAGAAGCGCGAACTTGGCTTTATTTCATGCGCTTGGACAGCCACTCATCGAGAATGTCTTTTTTAAAGCGCCATTGTCCGCCGATTTTCGTTGCGGGAACCGCGCCTTTTTTAAGCAGTCGATAAATGGTAACCAAGTGGAAGCCAAGATACTTAGCCGCTTCTTTGGGTGTCATGATTTGTGTTCTTTCGCGGCGCGGAAAAGCCTCAGATCCTTCTTTTTCTTCTGGTCTCGGGTCCATACAACTATGCTCCTTTTTTTTGGCTATAATATGCTAGTTCTTACAATATAAAATAGCATGCTTATTATAAATTATCAAGAGATGGTATGGGTTCTTTTCCCCTCTACAACCTTAGATTTTGCTATTTTCTGCTATAGGCCTTAAAGACGGCGGCTGCTTTTCTTTTCTCAAAAACTGAATAATAAAAATTATAGGAAGTGTCCGACAACTGAGACAGGTTGTGAAAAAATCGGACAGCTTTTTACAGAAACTTACCATTTTCCCTATAAGGAAATTTGGCATGCTAAATGAATTAGTAAGAATCAGAACGCACAATTCGGGATAACAAAAGAAAGCCATGGAAACTATTCCGCTTCGAAAGGAGCCGGAACAAAATCCTTAGCAATCTCTCCCTCCCCTTGGAGGGAGTTCTTATCGAAATAATAACGTACAAACTCCAAGAGGGATTATGAAATACGCCACCAAAGCAGAACAAGAAAAATTAGATAGTATGCGCTCGCCAACCCAGCTGTTGCGCGCGGACCATAAAAAGGTAAAAGGCCTTTTTGAAGAATTTGAGAAAACAGAGTCTGCGAGCGGCATGCAAAAAATTTTCGACGAAGTCGCGTGCGAATTAAAAATTCACACCCAAGTTGAA
This sequence comes from Candidatus Omnitrophota bacterium, assembly GCA_043718225.1. Classification (GTDB taxonomy): domain Bacteria; phylum Omnitrophota; class Omnitrophia; order Omnitrophales; family Aquincolibacteriaceae; genus Multiplicimicrobium. Next base: position 42,623 of record JAYSWD010000001.1, on the reverse strand, counting down.
GAGGATATTTTTTATCCGGCTGCGGAAAGGCTAATCCACGACGAGAAACTTCTCGCCGAGGCGAATGAGGAGCATCACGTCGTCCATGTTTTGATCGAGGAGCTTGAGAAAATCGACCCGGCCGCCGGCGCAGAACAGAAAAAAATTTTTCGCGCTAAGTTCACGGTATTAGCGGAAAATGTCAAACATCACATCATCGAAGAAGAAGGCGACATGTTTCCCAAGTTCGATAAAGTCAAAGCGGACAAACATGACATCTTTACCGAAATGAAAGCGGAAAAAGAATTGTTAACCAAAAAAGCTTCCTTGGAGGCAGCATGAAAAAACAACGCCAATTTAAAAATGCGGATGCGAACGAAAGAAGAAAAACAAAACGCCTACCAAAATCGTGGCAAGACGCCAATGAACAAGGTTTGATTCAACCTGGCGCCGGCAATCAGCACCTTGGGGTCCAAAAATAATTACGACGGCATGAAAAAGCGCCCTGAAAAACCACGGCGCTTTTTTTATATTTCGAGATTAAAGCTTAATGCCTGCTGCTTGTCTTTTTTTCCGGAATTAAGACTCGCACCGCCGCGGGAATAACTTTGACAAGTAAGGCCGACTTTTCAAGAACTTCGCCGTCACAAACTACTTGTTGCTGTGGTTTAGAGGTCACCGTGATTTCTTTGCCCTGCCAATGTCCGACCAGTTCGCGGTCCTGCGTGGGATTGCCTTTGAAAAGGACGCGCCAAATATATTTGAGAAGGCTCAGGTCAAATTTTTTAATCACGATCACATCCAGCATTCCGTCACTGACATCAATTTGTTTTGCTAAAGTCAAGTCACCGAATCCTGCGCTGCCCGAATTCGCGAGAATACAGGTCAGGCCTTTCACGCTGTGTTTCTCGCGGTCGACAGTAATATCATATTGAGTCAGCTTGATTTTTTTCATTGCCTGTATAGCGGACAAAACATAGGCCAGCCGCCCGAATTTATTTTTTGTACCGCGGTCCGCCACCTTAACCATATCGGCTTCAAAGCCGAGGCATGTGCGCAGCATAAAATGGCGCGTATTAAATTCGCCTATATCCAGGGACTTGACTATGTAAGCGCCCTGCTTAAGCATTTCACAGCCTTCTTTCAAATTCCATGGAATCCCTAGTTCAACCGCCATGACATTCGCGGTGCCTCCCGGCAAAATCGCGACAGGGATCGGACTTCCGATCATCGCGCTGAGCACTTCCATAACCGTCCCATCCCCGCCGTAAACCGCAACCACGTGTTCCTTCTTTTTGACTAACTCTTTGGCGAATGCCCCCGCATCACCCGTTTTTTTTACAATCAGAACATCCCATGTAATATTCGAATCTTTAAAGGCCTCATTTAAAATCGAAAGGATCGGCTCAGGTTTTCCGGAAGCGGGATTGACAATGATGGGCAAATGCTTGATTTTCATTTTTTATATTTATTCCAATATTTTTCAAACGCGCGGATATGGCGCCGCACATACCATCTGTGCGGATCGGCGATTTTGCGCCCTTCGACTAATAGTTTGGCCGCATCTTCCGAAGAGTAGCCCAACGCGATCAGCAGCGCAGAAGCCATCGCTACGCTGCGGCGTTTCCCCTGCATGCAGAAAACGAGCACCTTGCCGCCGCGTTTCAAAATGGGGAGTGCGGCTTCCACACCGACCATGAATTTCTTTGTGGAAATGGGAGTAAAGAAAGTATCGTAAGTGCGTATCCAAACCGTATTGAACGGGGCCGTCATGTAAACCTCATGCGGCCTTAATTGGGCAATCATCGAAATCACCAGGTCGAATTTCAGAACTTTCAATTCTTCCGCGTGTTCATGCGTGACGCATGACCCGACATATAAGTTTTCCGTGATTTTCGAAATATCAATCATGCACGCCCTTTTCCCCGTATAACCACCCGCCGGCTCAGCGGAGCAACCCGCTTAAAGAGGAGAACCCCTGACAAATCATGACGCTGAGGCGCCTGGTAAGCGGCCGCGGGGTTGAAATGCTCTTAAATTCCGAACCATCAAAAACACATAGACCATTAGCACAACGCTTGCTAACCCGGCAAACGCCATCGCCGCGGTTTCTAGGGTAGTAAAATTTTTCTGCCCTATAAAATAAGCTACGATCGAACCTGAAACCGTTCCGAAATAAACATAAAAAAGGAGCGACGGGATCAGGCCCAAAAAACTGACGGCGAAATAACGCAAAAAAGATATTTCAGTTAAGCCGAACGCGTAATTCGTTGCGGTGAACGGCAAAAATAAACTGAGGCGGCTTAAGAGCGTGATTTTCCAATCATGGGAAGCAACTTCTTCGCGAAAAGATTGAAAGCTGCCGTGCTGGGAAACTTTATGATGAATCCACTCGCGACAGACATACCGGCTTGCCAAAAAAGCCAAACACGCGCCTGCCGTCGATACGATCCATGAAATCATAAAGCCGCCGCCAAGGCCGTAGAGTACGCCGCTCGCAAAAGCCAGCAAGGTGAGCGGAAAAAAAATTATTGTTCCAAATAGAAAAAAAGAACTGAATAAAATAACGCCGGAGAAGCCCATGCTTTTCAAGGCTATAATTGCTTTTACCGCCGGTTGATAGCCGAAATAGCAAAAAAATGGCCCCGCTGCCAAAGTTATTATCAAAAATAAAGTCCAAGCCGATGCACTTCTTTTTCCCATGCGTTTTTCTCTCCGATTTAAATCTTAAACCCGCACGGCTGGCGGAGCAACCCGATTAAACTCCGGAAAAACCCTGACAAATGATCAGCATCTTTTAAACTTCGGGGCCAGACACAAGCAGCAGCCCTCCGATCATCCCGCGGCCGCAGCTTAATCTGTGGCCGGAAAAAATATGACTGGGTTTAATCAATCCAGCCGCCGGCGAGGACAACGTCGTTATTATAAAAAACGGCAGCTTGGCCCGGAGTGATTGCTTCCTGCGGTTCGAGAAAAGCGACTTCGGCCTGGTTTTCGGAAATGCGCCTGATTAATGCGGGCGATTTTTTGTGCTGCGAACGGATCTTCACCAAAGCCTCAAAAGTCTCGCCATAGCCGTTTCCCGATTGCGCTTGCGCAGAGGAATCCGGTTGAGTGGAACGCTCAGAGGAAGAAAGAATCGGCGCGGCATGCCAGTTTACTTTGCTGACAATAAACTTGTCGCTCAAAACATCGGCTTTGGTTCCGACAATGACTTCGTTCGTCGCGGGAATGGTTTCGAGAATATACAGTTTTTCTTTATAAGGAATATTGAGTCCGCGGCGCTGTCCGCGCGTGTAATGAAAAAAACCTTCGTGGTAGCCGAGAACGGTTCCGTCTTTCATTTTAACGAGGCCGGGCTTCGAAAGCGACGCAACTTTTTCTTTGGGGTAATATTCTTTTTCAACAAAAGCGCCGTAATCATTCGAAGGAATAAAACAAATTTCCATCGACTCAGCTTTGCCGGCGACAGACAGTTTGAATTGTTTCGCGAGATCGCGGATTTCGGCTTTTGAATATTTTCCGCAGGGCAGATAAAGCTTCGAAAGGATCTCCTGGTCGAGCGGAAAAAGAACGTATGTCTGGTCTTTGACCGCGTCAACACCTTCACGCAAAGCAAAGTTGCCGTTCTCCGCTTTGAATACTTCGGCATAATGGCCGGTGGCAATCGCGTCATAGCCCATTTCCTGCGCGCGTTTCATAAATAGGCGAAACTTGATATGCTCGTTGCAGGAAATACACGGGTTCGGCGTGCGGCCTTTTAAATATTCGGAAGCAAAATTGTCGATGACCTTCTCTTTGAATTCTTTTTCAAAATTAAGCACCCAGTATTTAATGCCCAGCGTGTCGGCCACTTCGCGCGCGTCTTCGACGCCGGTAAATCCGCAGCAGGCTTTCGTGTTTAGATTTTCACAGGAGTCGGACGCCCATGTCCGCATCGTTGCGCCCGCGACTTCATGGCCTTCGGCCTGGAGCAGCGCGGCGGCGACAGAACTGTCCACTCCCCCAGACATTGCGACGAGAATTTTAGCCATGGAAAATTACCGGGGGTATTTTGAAATAAAAACCATGTTTTTATTTTACCTGTAGATCTTGAATCAGAGAGTCGATGCGAATTCTCTCTTGAAATATTTGGCGGAGCGAACCAAATTTTCCGCGCTCAACATCAACGTCTTCGATGTCAGGCAAAGAACCTAAAATAGGAACTTTGGTTAATTCCGAAATCACTTTGGGATTGGTCATTTCCGAAATCGACAAATTCGCACGCGGCAGGCGGTTAAAAATAATGCCTTTCACATCCAGGCCTCGAATTCGCGCGGCATCCACGGTCAGCACGGTGTGGTTAATGCTGCCGATACCGGGCTTTGAAACGACAAGAATCGGAAGTTTGAATTCACGCACAAGATCGGTCACATAATATTTGGGGTGAATCGGAACCATGAGGCCACCGATGCCTTCCACGATAATGAAATCATAATTTTCTTCCAGAGACGCGTAGGCTTTGCGGATTTGATCGAGATCGACTTCTTTTTTTTCAAGCTCGGCCGCAACTTTCGGCGCGACAGGGTGTTTATAGCGCGCAGGACTCGAATGTCCGGTCCATTCATTCTCCGCGGCTTCCATCAGAAAAGCAGCGTCGAGTGAAACAAGCCGATTGCCAAAATTGAGGCAACCGGTCGCGATCGGCTTCATTACTCCCACACGAATGCCCTGCGAACGCAGAACAAGCGCCAGCCCTGCGGCGACAATGGTTTTGCCGACATCGGTATCTGTTCCAGTAATAAAAATGCCCGGCTTTTTCATAGTAACTTTTAGCTTAAAACTTAAAGGTTAAAACCATAATTAAAAACCCAAAACTATCCGAACAGTTCAAACTTTTGGGCTATGGTTTTTAGATTTAACCTTTGACCTTTAACCTTGATTTGTTTCCTCGTTGATGGATTCGTACAAAATCGTGAGTAGTCTATCAAGTTCCGTCTCACTAATCGAGAGCGGCGGCATCAGCACTAAAACGGGGCCCAAGGGGCGAAAAATGGCGCCTTTTTCCCGGGCGCGGCGAATAATACAGTGGCCGATGTTGCGCTCAAGCGGATAATGCCGTCCCGCGGCGGTATTTTCAAAAATTTCGATCCCCGCCATCAGCCCTTTTTGACGGATATCACCCACACAACCAAGCTTCCAAAAATCTTTGAGGCGTTTTTCAAGAAATTTTATTTTTAGCTGAATTAGGGCGATGGTTTTATTGTTCTCGAATAAATTAAGTGTCGCGATCGCCGCGGCGCAAGCCAAAGGATTTGCCGTGTAAGTATGGCCGTGAAAAAATGTTTTCATCTCTTCATATTTACCAAGAAAAGCGCTGTAAATTTTTTCGGTTGTTAGTGTCGCGGCCAACGGCAGATAACCGCCGGTGATTCCTTTTGCGAGGCACATGATGTCCGGCTCGACTTGTTCGTGCTCGCAGGCAAACATTTTGCCCGTGCGCCCGAAACCAGTCGCGACTTCGTCCACAATTAAAAGAACATTATATTTTTTCGTTAGCGCGCGTGCTTTTTTCAAAAAACCGTGCGCATGCAATAACATCCCCGCCGCGCCTTGAATTAACGGCTCCATCACAAGTGCCGCGATTTCTCCGTGATGCTTTTCAAGTGTCTCTTCAAGTTGGCGCGAAACGCCATCTAAAATTTCTTTTTCGTTTAAACTTTTTTGAATGCCGTCTTTCTTCCCGTGGAAAACCGCCGGCGTTGAAAGCTTAAGCGTGTTAAACAAAAGCGCGCCGTAATGATGATGAAACAAATCAATTCCGCCGATAGAAACCGAGCCGAGAGTGTCGCCATGATAGGCTTCGCCGAGCTTGATGAATTTTTGCTTTTTTGTTTCGCCGCATTGCTGCCAATATTGAAAAGCGATTTTGAGCGCGATCTCAACGGCCTCAGATCCGGAATCGGAATAGAAAACACGCGACAGGTTTTTGGGCGCAACTTTTAAAAGTTTCTCGGCCAGTTCAATTGCGGACGGGTGCGTTAAACCGAGCGAAGTCGTATGCGCGATTTTTTTGAGCTGTTCACTGACCGCCGCGTCAATTTCCGGAACTTGATGGCCAAACACGTTGCACCAAAGTGACGAAACGCCGTCGAGATAGCGTTTTCCATCAACATCAATAACATAATTGCCTTTACCCCGGCCGATAACAGGAAAAGGCTCGTTCTGCCAATCCTGCATTTGCGTGAAAGGATGCCACGAAACCACTCTGTCTCTTTCGCGCCACATTTGTGTTGTTGTTTTTTTTGTATTATTCATACGTATGTTGGGTTAAAGGCCAAAGGTCAAATCTAAAAATTATAGCCCAAAAGTTTGAACTGTTCGGATGGTTTTGGGTTTTAAGCTGTGGCTTTGACCTTTACGCTTTAAGTTTTGACCTTTTGTATTGCTTGAATTAATTTTTTAATATCTTGTTCGCTATGCAAAGCGCTAATCGTAATCCTTAAACGCGCTTTGCCTTTAGGCACCGTCGGATAACGGATCGCTGGCACGAAAATACCCTGTTCCAAAAGTTTTTGAAATGCATCGAGCGCTTTTTTTTCATCGCCAATAATCACGGGTAAAATCGCGGATTCCGGTTCAGGCACGTCGAGGCCGAGCGCTTTCAAGCCTTGCTGAGCCTGTTTTATATTTTTCCAAAGCTTCGCAAGCAAGGCCGGCTCTTCTTCCATGACACAAAAAGCTTCATGGCTGGCTTCGCAAATCATCGGCGGCAAAGCGGTCGCAAACATGAAAGGCCGTGCTTTATTCAAAATCAAATCGGACAAGGCATGCGAAGCAGCCGCAAACCCGCCAATCGAACCCACGGCTTTAGAAAGCGTGCCGGTAATGACATCGGCTTTAGACATAGCTTTGACTTTAATCACGCCGGTACCATGCGCGTCATCCACTATGAGTAAGGCATTGTGTTTTGTTTTAATCGCGGCCAGCCTTTCAACGTCGGCGGTATCACCGTCCATGCCAAAAACGGACTCCGCGAGTAAGATCTTTTTCGCCGCGGTGGATTTTGCGAGCAATTCTTCGCAGCGGTCATAATCGTTGTGCGGAAAAACACGAAATGACGCGCCAGAAAGCTTAACGCCGTCTATTAAAGACGCGTGGCAAAGTTTATCGAAAACGATTTCAGTTTTATCATCGGCCAGCGCAACAAGCACGCCGATATTCGCAAGATAACCCGCGGAAAAAACCAGCGCGCGGTCGAAGCCTTTATGTTTAGCGATTTTTTCTTCGAGCTTGCGATGCGACGGCGCGGAACCGGAAGTCAGACGCGCCGCGCCCGCGCCAATGCCTAATTTTTCAACCGCGCGAATTGCGGCAGCCTTGACGCGCGAATGACGCGAGAGGCCCAAATAATCATTGCCGCAAAAAAGCATCACGGCTTTGCCTTTATACTTCGCATGAATACCGTCTTCGTTTTCGATCTCACGTAATTCGCGGTAAAGATTTTTTTCTTTTAACGTCTCGAGTTCGTCCTGAATGTTTTGTTGCCAATTAACCATTAGACTTGTCTCATTAATATAGCCGCAGCTTGCCCGCCGAAGCCCATCGAAATTGAAATAGCATTTTTTATTTTTTTTTGCTCTGCTTTGCCTGCCGTGTAATTTAAATCGCATTCCAGATCCGGCTTTTCAAGGTCGATAGTCGGCGGCACAAACCCGCCGTTCATCGCGAGCAATGTCGCGGCAATTTCCACTGCGCCCGAAGCACCGAGCAAGTGCCCTGTCATTGACTTAATCGTGCTCGTTGAAAGCGCGTAAGCATGCGCGCCGAATGCTTTTTTAATTTCGCGCGTTTCATATAAATCGCCATGCAAAGTCGCCGTGCCGTGCAGGTTAATATAATCGATATCCTGTGGTTTTTGTTCCGCCTTTTTAACCGTATCAAGCATCATGCGCGATACCGTGCCTTCGGCGTCACTATACATAAGCGCGTTGCTTATCTCCTGTCCCATTCCCGCAGCCGCAATTTCACCGTATATTTTTGCCCCGCGCGCCTTTGCGGATTCCAGCGTTTCCATAAAAAAAGCGGCGCTGCCTTCGCCCACCAAAAAACCTGAGCGGCTTTCGTCGAAGGGCCGCATTCTGTCCTGCGTTAAAACTTTCATTTGGTGATAGCCGGCCAAAAAAAGCGGGACAATCGAGGCGTCGCTCGCTCCCGCCAAGACGGCGTCAGCATACCCTTCCGACAAAAGATAAAACGCGTCTGCAACCGCCAAATTGCCCGTCGCGCAGGCGCCGATCCAGGATTTCACGGGGCCGCAAGCGCCGTATTGCGCGGCGATTTTCAAAGCGGCCTGATCGGGAAAAATATCAGAAAATATATTATTAGCGCGTGCCGCAAAATATTTTTGCTTCTTCGCCTCGAGCAAATCAATTAAGGTTTCAACGCCGCCCTTGCTCGAGCTGAATGAAACTCCGAAACGGTAAGGATCGATGCCTTCCGGCTTTCCCCCCGCGTCAAGCAGGGCTTCTTCGGCCGCGGCCATTGCGTATTCCAAAACGCGGTCTTTTGGTTTGGGCCCGAAAGAAAAATTTTGAACTTCATGCGCAAGCCGAAAGGGATATTCTGCCGTGGAAAAGCGTGAAATGTCCCGGCAGCCGGATTGCCCTTTTTGAATTGCCGCGGCGAAAGCCGCGCGACCAATGCCGATCGAGGAAACAATGCCGATGCCCGTAACTACCACTCGCCGTGTTTTACGGAGACTCTGGAATTTCATAGGCGATCTGGTCCGAATAATATCGGGAAGCAAATTTTATTTGAGGAAAGTATTACGGTCAGTGAGAAGAGCGAGAATTTTCTTGGCATTGTCTTCCGCGGAAGCCTGCTGCTCCAACTGAAGATCGACCAGCCCCTGACGGAATTCGCTTTTACCGACATTCACGATCAGAACCATGTCGCGGTTTACAACTTCCTGAAGCAGGCGTAGTTCATCGTCATTAAGATTGCTCGCGGTCGCGACCACAATTAACCCCGCGTCCATCCATATATGCGCGACTTCCCCCATGCGGCGGACATGCTCACCGCGCGATTTGCGTTCTTGTTCAATATCGACATCAAGACCGCGCAATAAATTTCCGATGCCCAGGAAATAAGTTTTGCAGCCCGCTTCAAACAAATTTTTTTCCAAATTTTTTGCGATCGCCTTTTTATCCACGCCGACTTTGCCTGTCAATAAAACAAATTTGGGAATATGGCCATATTTTTTAGCGCGCTCGCCCTTATCAACGATGCTGAAATCCCACTTTTGCTCGCGGCTGCTGACCTGTTCGCGGACTTCGGCTTGATCGTCCTTGATCATAGCGGTAATAATGCCGCCGCCTGAAATATCATATTCGTCTACGATAACAAAACGGCTTGTAGCATCAATATCGCCGGTTAAATCAAAAGCAACCGGTGTTTTAGTTTCGAGAACACATTCGGCGACGTCGTAACGGTCAACCTGCGTTTTTTTTGAAGAATTTAAATTCGACGCATCTAAAACATGATTGATTTGCTTTACAAACATGGTGGCTTTGGTGGTGCCGATTTTAAGTTTGTATTCTTTGCCGCTCACTAGCGGCTTTTTACTCATCCAGAAAATTTTAACCTGCAAAAGCGAAGAAACCTGCGGCAGAGCTTCGCCCAGTTTGCACATAATTTCACCGCGCTGGAGATACAACTCTTCAGTTAAGGTGAAGCCAGTTGAGTTCCCGGCAGCAACAGTTTGTTGCGTGGGCAAATTAAAACCTTCGATGGTTTTAATTTTGCAGCGCTTGTTGGACGGTAAAAAAATAACTTCCTCGCCGGCGGAAATTTTTCCGGTTTCGACGCGGCCCGCGATAATACGGCGGTCATCGCCGCCTTCGGTAAATTTATAAACGGATTGCACGGGCAGGCGAAAAACTTGTTCATCCACCGACTTGGCTTTTTTAAATTGATCGAGCATTTCGAGAATCGACGGGCCCTTGTACCATGGCATGCTCTTGGATTTATTAACGATATTGTCGCCGTGATACGCGGCGATCGGAATAAACTGCTCGGGCACAACACCGATTTGATTCAAGAAATCACGGTAATCTTTTTCGATTTGGTTAAAAACTTTTTCGTCGTATTTCACCAAATCCATTTTATTAACGCATACCGTGATTTGTTTGATGCCGAGCATCGAAAGCAAATAACCGTGGCGCTTGGAATTTTCTTTAATGCCTTCGTTTGCGTCGATCAAAAGCAAGGCGGCTTCGGCGCGAGCCGCGCCCGAAACCATATTTTTTAAAAATTCAATGTGGCCCGGCGCGTCAATAATGATGTATTGGCGCTTTTTGCTGCGGAAAAAACAGCGTGCGGTATCGATCGTAATACCCTGTGAACGCTCGTCTTTTAAAGCATCGAGCAAAAAGGCATATTCAAAAGGCTTGGCATTGCGCGCGCAGTCCGCGCGGACCTGGTCGAGCTTACCCTGCGGCAAAGAATCTGTATCCGCAAGCAGGCGGCCCACAAGCGTGCTTTTGCCGTGGTCGACATGGCCGACGACAACGATATTCATCTTCGGCATGAGATCAATATTGAGCTCCTTGCCGCCGAATAAATTTTTTGCTTTATCGATGATGTTTTCCATAATTATTTATCTAAAGTTTCAAATTGTATAAATAAGGGCATAAACATATGCATTGTTATTGCAGCCAACCCTAAAAAGCCGATAAACATGAGTGTTCCCATCACAAAAGTTAACTCAAATCTAATCGCGAAAACAAGCGCTAGTGCAATCGGCGCAATACAAATGAATAACCGCATTATTGATCCAGCCAACGAGATTGTTTGTTTGCCTTCAAGATTACAGCTGGGACATTTCAGTTCATTTTCTTGGAACCCGCTGTAACCAAACAAACCGAAAGATCCTTCAATTATTATTTCGACCCATGTTGGAAAATCTGTTTTTTTGCCCTTCAGTGTATTGCCACAGCGCGGACAATTGATTTTATTTTTTCTTACTATCTCAACCATGATTTTTTATTGTCATTATAAGCTGGCTCTCTCTTGCGAAAGCCTGTCATTCCCGCGCAGGCGAAAATCCTGTTGGATCCCAGATAATGCTTCGCATTTCTGGGATAAAATTCGCGCATACAATTTATGTCCTGCCAATCACCTTTTATCTTTTTTCAACATTAGGGCTTCCAAAACGCTGCGCGTTTTTGGAAGAAAGTTCGCGCTTTTACTTTACGTACTGCCAATCACCTTTTATTTATTGCGATATTGGGGCTTACTAAAATGCGATGCATTTTAGTAAGAAAATTCGCGCATAAAACTTATGAAACTACGTTTCGTAAGTTTTGCGCTCATTTTACATATAACCCTGTTTGCGCAATGTCTCTAATCCGCCGTCTTCTTTGTCTTGCGCGCGACCGGAACGTTCGGCGATATTTTTAAATTTTCCGGTCTTTAATTCAGCAATAACTTCTTTTATGTTTTTCGCGTTCGATTTCACCGAAAAAGTGCAGGGATAGCAGCCAAGCGAACGGTAGCGTTCGCCTCTACCCTGATCAAAATAAAGCGGAGTAATGGGAATGCCTTCGCGTTCAATGTATTCCCAAATATCAAGCTCAGTCCAATCGAGCAAAGGATGAATGCGGATATGCGTACCGGGAGCGAAATCGGTTTTGAATTGATTCCAAAGTTCGGGCGGCTGGTCTCCGACATCCCAATCGCTATATTTATCGCGCGGCGAAAAATATCGTTCTTTCGAGCGGCTACCTTCTTCATCGGCGCGCGCGCCGACAATCACGCCGGTGTACGGCTCTTTGTCTTCGTCTTCGACGTATTTTTTGAGTTTATGGTCCATGCGCCATCGCGTCCAGGTTCCCGCGAGCGTATTTTTAAGCGCATCGGTTTTCAAAGCTTTGCAGCAGCCCAAACGGTCTAAAGCTCCGTCGGGAAAAGTCTGTTTATTTTTTAAAGCTTCTGTGTTCTGTCCATAAACCATGTTCAATCCCCATTCAAGCGCCAGCGTGTCGCGGTATTGAATCATTTCGGGAATTTTATAATTGGTGTCGATATGCACAAGCGGAAAAGGCACATGGCTGAAAAAAGCTTTGCGCGCGAGCCACAAAAGCACGGTACTGTCTTTGCCGATCGACCAAAGCATGACCAGGCTTTTGAAATTGGCATAGGCCTCGCGCAGAATGTAAACCGACTGCGCTTCCAATTTGTCTAAATGATTCATTTCAGTTGTTTTCATTTTATTTTTGTTTCGCTTCACGCAACAAGTAATCCAAAACATCTTGACGTGTTACTTTCTTTCCGTAACAAAATCTGATGCTGTCATAAATCAGTTTGCCTAAGGAGAAAAAGACTCCAAAACAAAAAATCACCTGCCAAACGCCTCCATTAATCCCAAAAAGATGCGGATCTTTGACGCTTCCTATCGTTACAAGCGTTGCAAATGATGCCTCAAAAAGCATTATGTCAAAAAGAATATGCCACGGTCTGTGAATAGAGCCCTCAAAGGCTCTTAAGACATTGTCTAGCACATCGGAGCTAATCATAACAACCTCAAGTTTGATATCTTTAGCTAGATTCCCGCCTTCGCGGGAATGACATTAAATTCGAAGATCTGGGTGTCTATTCAAATTGCAGGCGAATTTACGAGCGCTGCAATTTATATAATGGAAAACGGAGTTTTTCCGCTTACCACCTTCACCACCCACTATGCGAAGGGGGCAAAATTAAACGTTTCGAATGCGAGTTCCGCAGCGAAGCGAGGACTGTCTGAGCAGTCGAAATGTTAAATTTGCCTTCTCCACAAACTCAAAAATCATAGGGGTCAGTCCCCGTCGCCTACGGCGCCAAGGACAGACCCCGCAGACCCATCCGCGCCGTTCGCTTTATCGAGCGGCGCAATCATAAACGGCATTCGCGATTCAAAATTTAAAACCTGGCCCGTAATCTGCGTATTTTCATCCGAAAGTAAACTTAAAATGCTTTTAGCCACCGTTTTCGGATCCGAGAATCTTTTCAACGGACTTAAGCACTTTTGCATTTCTTTCGCTTTTTCCGGAACTTTCGCCGTCATGCCTGAAAGCATAAAACCCGGATTCACCGCATTCACCAAAATTTTTTCACCGGCTTCGCGTGCCAATGTCTTAACCCACGCTTCAAGCGCTGCTTTCGACGCGGCATAATTCGAAGCGCCGTAAACTCCTGATACAGCTGCCCGGCTTGTCAGCGCGACAACGCGCCCGGGCTTCGCTTTTTCAAGCGCCGGCATCAACTCGCGCGTCAAAATGAACGGCGCTTTCACATTTGCGGCCATCACCGTATCCCAGTCGACTTCACTTAAATTTTCAAGTGTCGCATCGCGTATCGCCGCGGCATTATGGACAAGGCCGTGTAAGGCTCTTACCGCAGCCGTCACTCTTTGTCCTGCGGCCTGAACCGCTTCGGCGGAATTCATATCAAGCCGGATGGCGCGCGCATGAATCTGTTCCAATTCACGCGCCTTGGCTTCATTCTTGTGCCAGGTAAAAAAAACCCGCGCATTTGCCGCGAGCGCTTCCCGTACTAGACATTCTCCGAGGACGCTCGTGCCCCCGGTGATTAAAAAATTTTTGCCCGTTAGGTCCATTAGACCTTGGCCGGCTCGACTTCGGGTTTGCGGCCTTTGAATCCCGCTCTTTTAAGCATTTCAAAATCTTCGCGCATCGGATTGCCTTCGGTCGTCAAATACCCGCCGACAATCAATCCGTTGGCGCCGCCTTTTAAAGCTTTTTCCTGATAATAATTTCCGAGATTTTTTTCGCGTCCGCCGGCAAGCTTGATATTCGCGCGCGGATGAATGAAGCGGTAAACCGCGATAGTCTTGACCATTTCAATCGGGTCCGGCGTTTCCTGATTTTCAAGCGGTGTGCCCGGCATCGGACTAAGAACATTCATCGGTAAACAATGCGGCGCATACGGCTTTAACTCGAACGCTAGTTTGACGCGGTCTTCTTCGGTTTCGCCCATGCCGAGAATGCCGCCGGAGCAAATCTCCATGCCGCCTTCCATGAGCATTTTAAGCGTTGCGAGGCGCGTATCATAACTGTGTGTGGAAACTATGTTTGGATAAAACTCACGTGAGCTTTGCAAATTATTATTAAAGCGGCGCACGCCGACTTCCTGTAAACGTTTAACGCGGTCCGGCGTTAAAAAACCAAGTGAGCCGTCCAAGTTCATTTTTGTTTTTTCTTTAAGCAGCTGATAAATCTCGAGAACCTTATCGAATTCCGGTTTCGTTAATGCGCCGCCCGAGGTCACGACGCAAAAATTTTTGGAGCCTTTCTTTTCGAATTCAAGCGCAGCATCCAAAACTTCCTGCGGGCTCATGAGGCCGTAAGTGTCTACGCGCGTATTGAAACGCACGGATTGCGAGCAAAAACCACAGTCTTCGCCGCAAAGATTGCTCTTGGCGTTAATTAAAGAGCAAAGTCCGGGCTCATCCGTGTTGAACTTAAAAGTAATTTCGCGCGCGGCATCGAGCAAAGCGTCAAAATCTTTTTCTTCTTTGATTGAAATTAGCTTCACCGCTTCATCAAAAGAAACTTCACCGCCGCCGAGAACCTTGTGTTTTAATTCCGTAATAAACTCTTTCATTATTTCCTTTTTAATTTAGCTCAAAATGGCTCGGCTGCAAGGCTTGCGCGAGTGACCGCGGAGGCGTATACGCTAATACGCCGCACAAGCCAAATCGTTTGGCGATTTGATAAATCAACTCGCGGAAGCGCATAACGCAGCAGCCGAACATTTTCAGCAAATTAACCTCCCGCGATTGCGGGGACAATGGAGATATCGTCGCCTGCCTTGAGTGCTGAATTTTCCTGCGAAAGAAAACGGATATCCTCTTCGTTTACATACACATTTACGAAACGGCGAATTTTTCCGTTTTCATCGCAAAGGCGCTGTTTCATGCCTGGGTAGTTTTTTTCAAGCGCTTCAATCAGCGACAGAATGTTGGTGGCATCGATCGCCACTTCAGCTTCGCCCCCGGTAAGTTTTTGCAACGGCGTAGGAATTCTTACTTTCACACTCATGCTTGTACTCCTCATTGTTCCATTTATTTTAGCCGCTATCGCGGTTGGGCAAAGCCCAGAGCAAATTATTACTATTGCTATCTGTTGGCTGTGGCTTTAACAGCGGCGTTCAAAATACTTTCGAATGATGCCAGTGTCGGTTCGATCGGAATGACACCGCTAACAACATCCTGAATCGCATCCTGTGTCTTCATGCCATTACCGGTAATGGCGATCACGACTTCATCATTGGGCCCGATAGCGCCGGACTGAATTAATTTTTTGGTACAGGCCACAGTTACGCCACCGGCGGTTTCGGTAAAAATGCCTTCTGTGCGAGCCAAAAGCAAAATGCCTTCCTGAATTTCCGCGTCGCTGACCGTCGCCGCGCTGCCGCCTGATTTTTTGACGATGTCGCGGGCATAGTAGCCGTCAGCCGGATTACCGATTGCAAGCGACTTGGCGATTGTCTTCGGTTTCACGGGTTTAATAAAATCCGTATTATTTAAAATCGCCGTCGAAATCGGCGAGCAGCCTTCGGGCTGAGCGCAATGCATCTTCGTTTTGACCGGACCGTTTAAAAGGCCGAGCAATTCGAATTCGTTAAATGCTTTCCAAATTTTCGTAAGCAAAGATCCGCTCGCCGCGGGAACGACAACGTGCTGCGGTGTGCGCCAACCGAGCTGTTCCGCGATTTCAAAACCGAAAGTTTTGGACCCTTCGGAATAATACGGGCGCAGATTCACATTTACGAATCCCCAATTATATTTCGAAGCAATTTCGCCGCAGAGCCGATTGACGTCGTCGTAATTGCCGTTCACAGTCACAACATGCGGATTGTAAACAAGCGAGGCCATAATTTTTGCTTTTTCCAAATCATGCGGAATGAAAATATAGCGCTCGAAACCAGCGTAAGCGCCGTGCGCCGAAACGGAATTGGCTAAATTGCCTGTCGATGCACAAGCCACCGTTTTGAATCCAAGTTCGCGCGCCTTAGACAAAGCTACGGCTACCACACGATCTTTAAATGAAAATGTCGGATGACAAACGGAATCATCTTTGACATAGACCGTACGCACGCCCAGCTCTTTTGCGAGATTGTCGGCTTTAACAAGCGGCGTAAAGCCCGTATGAAAACCGGTTGCGGGCTCGCCGTCGATCGGCAAAAGTTCGCGGTAACGCCAAATGCTTTTCGGGCCTTTTTCGATTTTTTCGCGCGTTAAAACTTTCTTGATGCCTTCGTAATCATAAAACGCTTCAAGCGGGCTGAAGTCATACTCGCAGACATACAGCGCCTTCTTCGGATATTCGCGTCCCGTTTCTTTACTTTTCAAACCTAATGTAAATGACATAATTTTTTGCCTATAGCTCATAGCCTAGAGCCCATAGCAAAAGCTTCAAAGCAAACAATTTACAGGCTGCTTGCTATCTGCTGTTGGCTATCTGCTCTCTGCTTGGTTAGATTCCGTCGCCGGTTTCTTTCGGCGTCTCGGTTTCTTCTTTGTCGCTCTTCACTTCTTTAAACGTATGAATGCCGCATTCTTTTTTGGCTTTCCCCGCCCAACGTCCGGAGCGTTCATCGTCGCCATCCTGAATTGGACGAGTACACGGCCAGCAGCCGATGCTCATATAACCTTTTTCATACAGCGGATGCGTGGGTATTTTATTTTCTTTCAAATACCACCACGTATCGCGCGAAGTCATATTCGCAAGTGGGCTAACTTTATAAATGCCGCCTTCGTATTCTTCGATAATCCGCACCGACTTGCGGTTATCCGTTTGATGCCGGCGGATGCCGCTCATCCAGGCTTTATAGCCTTTAAGTGCTTTATCCAGCGGCTCAACTTTATTGATCTGGCAGCATAAATCCGGATTCGCCTCAAACGGCTTGCCCTGATAATCACTGACCAGCTTTGCGCGTCGGTCAGGATCAGCTTTTAAATCAATCACATTCTTCAAGCCGAACATTGCCGTCAGCTGGTTCTTATATTCCAGCGTTTCCGAAAAATGAAACCCTGTTTCCAGAAAAAGCACCGGTGTTTCCGGATTCGCTTTCGCAATCAAGCTCAGCAGCACACCGCTTTCGGGCCCAAACGACGATGTCGCCGCGATTCCAGGCGTAAAAGTTTTAATGGCCCAGTCAACAATTTCAGCAGGCGATTTTTTTTCGAAATCACTGTTTAGCTGTTCTAAGTTATCAAGCTTCAATGTAACCCAATTCTTCGAGCCGTTTCAAAATTTTTGAAACCGAAGCATCTGCGCTCTCCGCTGCCGTTTGAACGGCAACCTCGGGATGCAATGGCTCTTCATACACATCATCCACACCCGTAAAACCCTGAATCTCGCCCGCGCGCGCTTTTTTATACAGGCCTTTTACATCGCGCCCTTCGCAAACCGCCACCGGCGTTTCCACAAAAACTTCTACAAAATTTCCGATTTGCCGCCGGCTCCAGTCCCTGGCTTCGCGATAAGGCGAAACCGCCGCGACAATTACATACACGCCATATTTGGTTAATAAATGACTTACAAATCCGATGCGCTTAACGTTTAAATCGCGGTCTTCGCGCGAAAAACCCAAACCCTTGCTCAGATGCGTACGGACCACATCGCCGTCCAAAATCTCAACCGGCAGCTTCCTGGCGTTTAATTCTTTTGACAAGGCATGCGCCAGGGTCGACTTCCCCGAACTGGGAAGGCCTGTGAGCCAAATCGTAACGCCTTTTTTGCTTTCCGGCATAATGTCCTTTTGCCGGATTTTAACAGCCCGGCCGAGGCTTTTCCCAAGAGAAAAACACGGGAAAAGAGTTAGAAAGTATAAGTCTAAATCAGGGGGGGGTCAATATCGCGGTTCTAGGCCTTGCTAAGAATAAAAAACGCTGTTTGCGCTTAAGGCGCAAAGGCTAAAATATTACTGCGGGACAGAGGGAGAAGCCCTCTCAAAACGCCGGCAAATAATAAGCGAAACCTCAAAAAAGACCCATAAAGGAACAGCCAACAAAAGCTGTGAAAATGGGTCGGGTGCCGGAGTCACGATAGCAGCCACGATAAAAATAACAACAATGATCATTTTACGCGCTTTGGCCATAGAATCTGTTGAAACGACTCCCAATTTGACCAGGCCGATCATCACAACCGGAAAATCGAAAAGCGCGCCGCAGGCTAAAATCATTCCTAGAAAAAATGAAACATAGGGCCCGACCGTCAACATTGGTTTAAGCGTTTGGGAACCGAATGCCAGTAAAAAATTGAGTCCCGCTGGAATCACCAAATAATAGGCGAAGGCGCAGCCTAAAAGAAAAAGCCCTAACGAACAAAAAATCAACGGCGTCAGCGCGCGGCGTTCTTTTTCATAAAGGCCGGGCGCGACAAAATACCAAAGCTGCGTCATCCAAACCGGCAGCGAAATCAAAACTCCCGCCGTTAATGCCGCTTTGACGCGCACCATAAACGCTTCATACGGCGTTTGAAAATAAAGGCTGACCTCCGGATGCTTGGTGAGCGGCATGGTCAGAAAATCCAGAATCTGTTCGGAAAAAAAGAAACAGGCGAAAGAAGCGGCGGCCAGCGCGATCAAACAAATAATTAAACGGCGGCGGAATTCTTCAAGATGCTTTAAGAAAGGAAAATCCATTAAAGCGCTCCACGGGCCAGGAGCCACGAACCACGTAAATGCATTTACATTCTTCCTATCGTGGATCGTTGCGCGTGGGGCGTGGCTCTCTTTTTAGGCTTGTGCGAATACTTCTCGAGCGACAATGCCCACAACTCCAAGAGCCACTGCGTTTTCACCGAAGGCGGAAGGAATAATTTTAACCACTTCTGCTGCTTCTTCAACGCTCCAGTCTTTTACGGCCGCTTTGATAGCATCAAGCAAAAGCGCGCCGCAATCTTCAATGCCGCCGCCGATCACAACCACTTCCGGATTCAGTAAGTTCACAAGAAACGCGATTTTCCGGCCAAGTTCTTCTCCCGCACGCTGAACCACCTGAATCGCGACAGGGTCTTTTTCGCGAATGCCATGCACAATGTCTTTGAATCCGAGCTTGGTCAAATCACCTTTGACAAAATCTTTAAGCGAGGATTTTTCACCCTTTTGAATCAGTTCGGACGCGTGTCGCACCATTCCAAGGTCCATTTCCCATCGTCCGAGCTGCGTCGCGATGTCAAAAGCCTGGTCTTTAGGCTGCTTCGCGCTTGTAATTCCAAGCTCCCCCGCTGCGCCCGCGGCTCCGCGGTAAATTTCTTCGTTCATTAAAATGCCGCAGCCTACGCCCGAAAACATATAAAGCATGTGGCGCACATCGCGGTCAAGGCCTAGCCATTTTTCTCCGAGAACCGCGGCATTCGCGTCGTTTTCAACGAAGGCCGGAATTCCGAGCCGATTTTCAAAAGTATCTTTGATCGAAGAGCAAACGTTGATATCTTTATCGCCGAGACTTTGCGGCCAGCGGATGGTGCGGCCGCGTTCGTCAATAATGCCCGGAACACCGACGCCGACGCCGACAATTTTGTCTTTTTCTACTTCCGCCTGATCGATAACTTCTTTAGCGAGCTCAACCATTTGGTTGATTACCGCTTCGGAGTTTTCAGGAAGTCTTTCACGTTTAATTTCTTTGATGACATTAATTTCGAGGTCCACCAAGACCGCGACCATGCTTAGCATATTGAGTCCGACGCCGACGATATAGCCCGCCTTGGGATTAAGCTCAACCAACACCGGCTTGCGGCCGCCGGTTGATTCATCAAGCTCGCCTTCGATAACGAGATTTTTTTTAATGTAATGATTAATATAATTCGAGACCGTCACAATATTGAGCTCGGTCATTTTAGAAATATCAGTTCGTGAAATAGGCCCGTTTTTGCGTATGGTTTCAAGGATGGCAAGATTTTTGCGCTCTTTATCAGTCAGAACACGGTCGCGCAAAAGCATTTGTTTAATTAACATTTCAGGCTCCTCTTTTCAAAAGTCCGGGTGACTTTTCAAAAGTAATTGTTTAAGTCATTAATTACAAGTAAGGCATTGTACCGCTAAAAAAACTTTTGTAAAAGCCCATGTTTATTCAAAAAAAGCTTCTTTTTCCCAAAGCGCTGCCGCTTTTTGGCCGATGGGGTCTTGCTGGAAGAGCTTTTGGATATAATTGTCCTCTAGAAAATTCGCCATAGCCAAAAAAGACATCCCCTGATCAAGCGCCAAATATTGAGTATTAACCTTGCTCGTTTTAATCTGAATCGAGTCGTAAAAACCATATTCTCCATAAATTTTAAATTCAAGCATTTTGCGAATATTTCGAAGGGCGTCTTGAGGCGCGACATTTATCGCTAAAAAGCTCACATGTGGTGTGATAACACCTTGATCGGGGTAGCCCTTTACTCCCAGCGCTTTAACGCCATATTCACCGTATTTCCAGGTGCGTCCATTGGTGGTCGCGGCGGGAGAGAGGCCCCAAATTGGATAACCCTGCTTTTTAAGCGCATAGTCTTTTTGCGCTTGAACGGCATTAAAATTATTCATTCCAAACGATTTTTTGGCCTGATTTTTTTCATCTAAAACCAATGTCGGCATTAAAAATTCAAAAAGTGATCCGCCCCAGCTGGGTACGATTTTCAAATCTCCATACTGATAATAGCCTTGAAAATAATGCAATCCGTCCCGGTCGATTTGATGTCCTTTTGGTTTCTGCGTTTGCCATTTCCAGGAGTCGGGCGGGGTGCGGTAAAGCGACCACCAATGATCTTCCGGCAAATCCCCTTTGCCAATCCCAAAAAGGCTTGTAGCCCGGGCTTCGCTGATGACCAGGCCGTAATGAGTTTGCACTAATTCATTTTTTTCCGAATCAAACCCCAGCGAAAGCTGGTTGTTTTCATAATCTAAAAACTCGCCGAAATCCATGCGGTTTAAAATTTTTGTCGCTTCGCGATAAAGCTCCCGGTCCAGCGCTTGCCTCACCACGACAAGCGCGATGGCAAGCCATCCGTTATCCACACTGGAAAGAAAACCGTTTGTGACAGAAAGCTTGGTTGTTTCATAATAGTTGTAATAAAGGTTTTTCCAGCGGCGCATGTTTTCGATTTGTTCCAGTTTTTTTCTCAGGCTCGTCACCGCGAAATCCCAGGTAATTATTTTCATCTTCTCGGCGGCCACAATGCTCATAAGATCGAGGCCGATATTCGTGGGCGAAGTGTAGTCGCTCGCAAGCGGCGCATCGCCGACGCGGATATGATCGACAATCAGCAGATTGCCGCTATTTTGCGCATTTTCGAAGTATTTCCATGTGTCCGCCGCAACGGCCCGGAGAAACAGCTTGTCGTCTTTTATTTTAAGTAGTTCTTCACGCCGCTTTTCGGCAAAAATAGTTTTTGGAAAGCCTTTGAGATTATCGAGATGGCTTTCAAAAAAAACCTCGTTCGCCCCATAAAAAGCAATTTCATCGATTTGAAAAAAACCTTTGCTGGGCTGCTTTCCCGCCGTGATCTGAAACGAAATGGAGCTTAGCTGATCCCAATCAAGGCCGGCAAAGCGCTCTTTCGGCAAAATCACTTCACTCCACTGGCCTTCACCGCAAGCCGCCGTTAAATCAATTACGCTTTGTCTTCCCTTCCAGTCCTGCATCACAAAGCGGATCGCGCTCGGAAAACGGGCGCGGCTCACAGAAAATGTTTTACAGGAAAACACAACTGCGTCCGCCTGACTGACATCCAGTTTGTCGAGGGAGCTCTTGAGGACGGCCTCTTTGCCCTGGGGCAAGTTAAAATTCAATTTCAGCGAAGAGCCGCCGTTTTTTTGCGGGTTGCGAGCATCTTCGCGCGGAAGGCTGACCTGCATGCTTCTTGGCGGAGCGTTGCGCAAATGCCAAATTCCTCCGCGCAAATTTTTTAGTGTTTTTGCTTTAAAGTCATCGATCAAAATAAATTGCGGCGATGAGGCTAATGATTTTTGCGCGGGAACGATCCGGTAAACGGATTCTTTTTTCGGCGCAGGCGGTTTTTCCTGCGCCTGAAGCTGCGAAACAAAAAAGCAGGGGCCGGCCAGCAGAAAGCCGAAAAAAAACAACCCCATCTTTTTTCTCTGCCTTTTCCAAAGAAAAAAAATGGGGCGTTTCATAGTTTGGGTGCCTTTCGCCGGTTGTGCTTTAGCACAGAGGCAAAACAACTTACTCCGTCAGCCGAGTGTGACTTCGACCGTGTGAACTTTTTTGTCGTGAAAATCAGGAACCACATTACCGCTGATGCGTTTGCCGTCCACGATCAATTGCTTCACGCCGCTGTTTTTCTTATTCGGGTTTTTCACTTCGATCTTGTAAGTGGTATCACGAAAAAAGCGCTGCGCTTTAAAACCTTTCCATGCCGCCGGAATCTGCGGATCAATCACAAGGCCCTTACGGGAAGCGCGAATGCCGCAAATCCAGTTGTATGCCACTTTTTGCATCCACGAAGCGGAACCGGAATACCATGTCCAGCCGCCGCGTCCGAAATTCGGAGAGTCGGGTCCGTCCACATTTCCGGGAGTCACATAAGGTTCGCCGTCATAATGATCCGCGTTCTTTTCCGCGCGGTAAACCGGATTCATATTCGTATAAGCTTTGTAGGCCATTTCCGCATCGCCCATCATTGCCGCCGCCTGCACGCCCCAACATGCGGCGTGAGTGTAGACGCCGCCGTTTTCACGGACTGACGGAGCATAACGTGAAAGATAGCCGATGGTTTCATCCAGCTTGTCATAGCCCGGCGTGAAAAGCAGCGGCCCGTATTCACGGTAAAGATGCTTGTAGGCGGAGTTCATAGCGATGCGCGCGCGTTCCGGCGTCGCGGTATCGCAAATCACAGCCCATGTCTGCGCGTTAAGGAATATCTTGCCGCGGTCCTGGGATTTGCTGCCGAGCGGAATGCCGTTATCGCGGGTCGCGCGGACATACCATTCGCCGTCCCAGCCGACTTCATTAATTGCCACTTTCAGTTTTTTTGCACGGTCGAGATATTTCGCAGCTTTGTCTTTGTCGCCGCGTTTTTCGCAAACCGGCGCCAAACGATTCAGAAGCCCGTGGAAAAAATGGCCGAGCCAGAAAGATTCGCCTTTCCATTTCACACCCACGTGACTCATTCCATCATTCCAATCGCCTTCGCCCATCAAAGGAATTCCGCGGGGCGACCAGCGTGAAAGAACTTTTTCATAAGAACGAATAATGTGATCGTAAACCGTGCCTTCCTGTTTTGCTTCGCCGGATTTAGTCACATACGGCGCAACCTCATCAAGAATCGATTCGTCGCCCGTTTCTTCGATGTAATTCAGCGTAATCAAAGCAAGCCATAAAAGGTCATCGACCATTTCGGTGTGCGCACCAATGCCTTTGCCGGGATGCCACCAATGATAAACGGTTCCGTCCGGAAACATTTGTTCGGCGTGCACCAAAATCTGTTTGCGTGTGATCGCCGGCTCAGATTCAAGCAGGCAGTTGGAATCCTGCAGCTGATCGCGGAAACCGATGCCGCCTGAGCATTGAAAGTACGCCGTTTTAGCCCACATGCGCGCGCACAGCGCTTGATAACGGTACCAGCGGTTTGTGACGAAATTCATCGCTTCATCCGGGGTTTCGATCCAGGACTTGCTGACCAAGTCTTCCCAAAAACCCGTGATGCGGTCGAATTCTTTTTTAACCGTTGCGAGCGAACGGTATTTTTCGACGATCGGTTTTGCGTCTTTAACGTTTTCAATGCGCGCGAGCAAAAACACAAGCGTCTTCGATTGGCCCGGAGCAAGCGTTACGTTCGTTTGAGAAGACGCGATCGGGTCGCCCCACTTTTCAAGGTCGCGGACATTTTTAACTTTGCCTTCAACGACGGCTTTGGGCGCCGCATAGGTGCCATACATGCCGACAAAAGTTTCTTTGTCGCCGTCATAGGAGGCTTTTTGATTCGTTACGGCGAAAACCGCGGTAAGCGGAGAGTCTTTGACGCCGGTTGAAATATGCGCGGGCACAAGCGGCGGGCGCTTAAGACCGATGATCGCGCCGAGCTCTTTGTCGACTTTGACTTCAATAAAAGTTTTTTGAAATTCGCGGTGTGTTTCGGTTCCATTTCCGAGGCACCAGTCAAAAAACGAAAACGCGCTGAGCGAACGCTTTTTGTTTGATTCATTCGTCAAAGTTACCTGCCAAATTTCGCAGCTGTCTTCGCGCGGAACAAACATTAATTGTTCGGTTTTTATTCCCTGATATTTTGTAATGAACTTGGTGTAGCCCAAACCGTAACGCGCTTCATAGGAATCATATTTAAAATCGGTCGGCTTGTAAGTCGTGGACCAGATTTTTTCGGAATCGTTGTCGCGGATATAAACATATTTGCCGTAAGGATCACGGATCAAATCCTGATACCAGGTTGTGAGGCGCGACATTTGCGAATTGTCATACCATGAAAATCCGCCTCCGGTCTGCGTAACGACGAAGCCGTAGTTTTCATTCGCGCAAACGTTAATCCAGGGGCGCGGCGTTTTGGGATTCGTGATCACAAATTCGCGGCCGCCTTCGGTGAAATAACCGTAAGGATTTTGAAATTTTTTGATTTCTTTGGGAGCCGCGGCTGAAGATGCCTTAGCAGTTTTTTTAACCGTTTTTTTCTTAGTCGCGAATGCGGTGGCCATGACGAGACTCCTTTATTATTATCTGGGTGATTTCAGAGATTGATTGATTTCGGGCTCAAGCGATGTAAAAACTTCTTTGGCGGTTTTCTTGCCGTTAAAAATCAAATCGAGCTGCGGGTTGATCAGTTTTTCCTCGATTTCGCGCCAGCCTTCATTAAAAGGGCTGTAAACCGTATAGTTCACGGCCTCATTCAGCATTTTTTTATTCGCCGGCTTCGAAGTTGCGTCCTGCCCGAAGAAAGGGCCTTCGGCAACGGCTTTGCGCGATGGTTGCGCGAGGCCGCCTTGCGCGAATTTTTCCTGGCCTTTAACGCCCGTAAGCGCTTTCAAAACTTCCCAGGCCGCGGCTTTATTCTTAGATGACTTGAGCATTGCATAACCCGTGCCGCCGGTTCCAAAAGCGCGCGTGCCGTCTTTGCCTTTCGGAAACATGGCGACGTCCCAGTCAAAATCATAATTCCGCAGTCCCGGTGTTTCCCAAATTCCGGAACCAAACATCGCCAGCTGACCTTTCGCGAAAAGTCGGTCTATGCCCATGCCCAAATTAGTCAAAGCTACCGGAGTCGGCATCACACCATATACATTAATGAGATTGGAGTAAAACTGCATGCCCTCGATGGATTTTGGATCGGTTAATAACGTCTTCGTCGGATTTTTCACATCATCAACCAGCGCCCCCCCGAAACCGTAAATAAAATTTTTCCAGGCCCAGGTATAAAAGCCATATTGCGTGACTCTCCCTGTCGCATCTTTTTTTGTCAATTCGCGGCTGATGCGCAGCAAATCATCCATCGTCCAGTCATTAGTCGGATATGGAAGCCCGGCCTCGTCAAAAAGTTTTTTATTGTAAAAAACGCAAGCGAAAGGAGCGACATCGCGCGGTAACGCTAAAAATTGATTTTTATAGGTGAACCGGTCAACGATGCTGTCAAAAAATTCTTCTTTCGAAAATCCGCTTGGGTCATTTTTGAAATAGGGCGTCAAATCTTCCAGCGTCCCCTTCGAAGCAAAAGTCACAAAGTAATCAACTTCGGTGGTGATGATGTCGGGGGCAGCGCCGCCCGCAATGCGGGTTAAAACCTTGCTGTCGTAACCGGCGTAAGGCGTGTGTTCGAAAATAACTTTGATTTGCGGATGCTCGGCCTGCCAGTCGGCAATCGAGTTTGTAATGATTTTTATTTCTTCAGGGCTGCCCCAAAATGTAACTTTAACTTCCGTAACGCCCGATTTATTACCGGGAGAACAAGAAATAAGTGCAAAGCAAAATAGCGTAAAAAAAAGCTTTTTAAAATGTTTCATCAAAATAATTTCTCGAATCGGTTTAAATTGAGAGCTTGATTCAACGGACGCCCCAGAAAAGTCCGCGAATTATATCACGCTACTTAGACGTGTCAAAAACTTTGCTTATTCGTTACACTTCGCTTTCCCTTTATTCTGCATGTCATTGCGAGGTGGCCGAAGGCCGACGTGGCAATCTGACTCGAAGTGTCATCCCCAACTTGATCGGGGATCCAGTCTGGATTCCCGCCTTCGCGGGAATGACAAAAAGCGTCAGATTGCTTCGGTCGCTACGCTCTCTCGCAATGACAACGAGCTAACCTCGCACGTGGCGTTAATCTTTCGGCAGCCCGGCTTTTTCAAGAACGCGGTCAAGGTCATCCAGTGAAAAATATTGGATTTCAACCCGTCCCTGATTTTTGTTCTTCCGCGGATAAATTTTAACCTGCGTTCCGAACCAGCGTGTCAGCCGGCTTTCTAAATCGATGATTTCAGGGCTTAAATTGCGTGCCTGCTTGGCGTTGCGCCGATGTGCCGCGCTCCGGCCGACAATTGCTTCCACTTGACGAACCGAAAGGTTTTCTTCGACGATGCGCTTCGCCAGCTGCCTTTGATGCTCAGGAGTGAGCATTCCTAACAAAGCACGCGCATGCCCCGAGGTCAGCTGCCCCGCTGCTAGCATTTCGCGTACAGGCTCCGGCAAACGCAGCAATCGGACCATATTCGCTACGGTGACGCGGTTTTTTCCGACCTTCTTTGCCACCTCATCCTGCGATAAAGTATTTTGCTCCATAAGCTTTTGATAAGCGCGGGCTTCTTCCAGCGGATTCAGATCTTCGCGTTGAATGTTTTCGATCAGCCCCCATTCGAGAAACTCTTGCGGCGCAATATCATTCACAATTGCGGGAATTTTATCCAGACCGCAAAGCGCCGCGGCGCGAAAGCGGCGCTCCCCGCAAATTAAAATAAATCCGCCGGCCTTTTTAGAAACAATCACCGGCTGTAAAATCCCTTTTTCTTTGATGGAATCCGCTAATTCACGGATGCTTTCGTCCGAAAAACTTTGCCTCGGCTGATCGGGATTGGGCTGAATCTTTTTAATTTCGATCAGCTGAAACCCAAGCGGGGTTTGCTCTCCCCCTGTTTGCTTCATAACAGGCACCGCAACATTTGCGGCCGCTGACGGATTCGCCGCCACAACTTGCGCCGCCGCTCTTGCCGCGTTTTCCCGAATATAAGAATCGGGAATCAATGCGCTTAACCCCTTGCCCAGTGCCTTTTTCATCATAATTATTATCTCCCGCTTAAATCGTTTTTTGAGGTTCGCTTGCCGGTTGCGCCACCAGCGCAGAGGCAGAATTTGACTGGGAAAACCTTTGGACGAACTCTTTTCCCAAATCCATATACGCCTTAGAACCGCGGTTTTGCGGGTCATATATCACCGCCGGCTTTCCAAAGCTGGGTGCTTCCGAAAGTTTCACGGCACGCGGAATAATTGTTTCAAAAACTTTGTCTTTGAAAAAACCTTTCACCTCTTCGATAACCTGCTGCGTTAAATTCGTGCGAAAATCCGCCATGGTTAAAATAACGCCGCCGACTTCAAGCGCCGGATTTAAGTTTTTTTGTACTAGCTGATGTGTGTTTAAAAGCTGTCCCAATCCTTCTAATGCATAGTATTCACACTGCAAAGGTATAATAACGTAATCACTTGCTGTTAAAGCATTTATACTTATAAGTCCAAGCGAAGGCGGGCAGTCAATAATAATGAAATCATACTCCCCTTTAAACGCCGCCAATTTCTTTTTCATAACAAATTCGCGCTCCGGAAAAGAAACCAATTCAAGATCAGCTGCGGCTAAATCCGTATTAGACGGAATTAAAAACAAATTCGGAATCTCGGTTGGAAGCGCGTTGTGGCCGGCTTCTGTATTATCCACAAGAAGTTGATAAGCTGTGAATTCTAGAGTGGTCTTATCAATGCCAAGGCCGCTTGTCGCATTTCCCTGAGAATCCAGGTCAACCAATAAAACTTTGAGTCCTTGTTGAGCGGCAATAGTAGCAACATTGAGGGCTGAGGTTGTTTTTCCAACGCCGCCTTTTTGATTACAGAAGGAAAATATCTTAGCTGACATAAGGAGCCTCATCTTTGTCCCGAACATTATAGCTATGCATCCAGGATATGTTTCACGTGGAACAACATCATCTTATTCATATCTAGAATAAAAGCAATGTTTTTTTAAATTATATAACTCTTTTTATAGAGGCACAATAGGCTTACTTTTATTAATTCTAGCAACCGCAGACACCCCAATTAATGCGCTTTTGGGCTGTTTATTATTACAATGGCAAGAAATGATTGTTTCACGTGAAACACAGGAGAAGTTAGCTCTGAGAGTCCTTGCTGACTTTTTGGAGGTAAATTGAAACGAGCGTGACATCGCAGGCGGAGATGCCCGGAATACGTAAAGCCTGGCCGATTGACTCGGGCCGTACTTTTTTGAGCTTTTCGCCGCCTTCTTTGCTGATGCCTTTAATTTGTGAAAAATCCAAATCGCTCGGAATTTTTCTTTTTTCCTGTTGTTTAAATTTTAAAATTTCTTTTTCCTGGCGCGCGACATAGCCTTCGTACTTAATCATGTTTTCAACTATTTCAGTTTCCTCTTCGTTCGTTTTAAATGAGTGTAAATTGTTTGATGATATATATTTACAGCTTAGTTCTGGGCGCTTGATTAGTTGGTAAAGCGTTTCATGCTCATGTCTTTTTTTTTTAAGCTCGGCGATTTCATTTTTTATGCGCACCAACTTTTGCGCTAAATTTTCAAAAGCCTCATCATTGATTAGTCCGAGCGCGTGGCCATACTTCATTAAGCGTTCGTCGGCATTGTCCTGGCGCAAAACCAGACGATGTTCAGCGCGTGAAGTAAACATGCGGTAGGGTTCATTCGTTCCACGCGTTACTAAGTCATCGATGAGAACGCCGATATAGGCTTCGGAGCGATCCAGAACAAACGGTTCGCGCCCACGTAATTTGCAGATGACATTCAGCCCGGCCATTAAACCTTGCGCGGCGGCTTCTTCATATCCGGATGTACAGTTAATTTGTCCGGCCAAAAATAAATTTTTAATTTTTTTGGTTTCGAGCGAATGCCAAAGCTGGGTGGGCTGCGCGGCATCATATTCAATCGCATAACCGTAGCGAACAATTTTAGCGTTTTCCAATCCAGGAATCGAATGTACCATGTTTTCCTGAACATCTTTCGGCAGGGAAGTCGAAAGCCCGTTCACATAAACTTCATCGGTGTCCAAGCCTTCCGGTTCCAAATAAATTTGATGTGAAATTTTATCCGCAAATCGCACAACCTTATCTTCGATGGAAGGGCAATAGCGCGGACCGGTGCCGACAATGCGCCCGGCGTAAAGAGGAGAGCGGCTTAGGTTGCCGCGGATAAAATCATGCGTGCTTTTGTTTGTATGCGTCAAAAAACAAGATATCTGCCGCTGCGCAATTCTGGTATTGCGGTATGAAAAAGGGCGGGGAGGCTCGTCGCCCTTTTGTTCTTCCATCACGGCCCAGTTAATGCTTTGATTTAAAAGCCGCGGCGGCGTTCCAGTTTTAAAACGAACTAATTCAATGCCATTCTTTTTGAGCGAGGCTGAGAGTCCGATAGCGGGCGGCTCGTCGCGGCGGCCGCCCTCGTGATGTTCTTCACCGATATGAATTAAGCCCTGCAAAAAAGTTCCGGTCGTAAGAATCACGGTTCGGCTTAATATTTTTTCGCCGTCTTTTGTGATGATTCCGCAGCATTCACCGTTTTCAACAATCAGTTCAACGCCCATGCCTTTTTTTAAATCAAGATTTGGCGTCGATTTCAAAACACGCTGCATATATTCGGAATAAAGTTTTTTGTCGGCCTGCGCGCGCGGCGCCCAGACGGCAGGACCTTTGGAACGGTTCAACATGCGGAATTGAATGCCGGTGGCGTCAGTGGCAAGGCCCATTTCTCCGCCAAGCGCATCGAGTTCGCGCACCATATGGCCTTTGGCAAGGCCGCCGATCGCGGGATTACAGGACATGCGCCCAATGGAATCAAGATCCATGGTTAAAACACAAACGGGGAAACCTGCGCGCGCAATCGAGAGGGAGGCTTCAATTCCGGCGTGTCCGGCGCCGACCACTATTGCGTCGTAATTTTTTGAAGAGATCATATTTTTGCTCAGGCCAGAAGTTAAGAGCTAAATCTTAAAACCATCGCCCAAAGGCCAAAACGGCTCGAGCGGCTGAAAGCTTTGGCCTATGCTTTTAACCTTTAAGTTTTAATTTTTGGGCTCGCTTTAATCGCGGTCTTCGGGGTGAAGGTCGGTTTGAATGCGGTTAATCCAAAGCTGCTGAAGCATTGAAAAAATATTTTGAAAAATCCAGTAAAGCACCAGCCCCGAGGGAAAGGTCCAACAGATAAATCCGAAAAAAAAAGGCATGATATTCATGATCAGTTTTTGTTCGGGTTGCGCGGCCATTTGCGGCATCAACTGCTGATAACCGATTTGAGAAACCACCATCAAAATCGGCAGGAGGTTTAGCCATTCTCCCAAAAACGGCAGCTTGAAAGGCAACATCATGAAATGATCGGGAGCGGATAAGTCCTTGATCCAAAAAATAAACGGCATGCCGTGTAATTCGATGGCTTCCGGCAAAAGACGGAACATCGCGATCAAAATCGGAAATTGAATAAGCATCGGCAGGCAACCTGAAATTGGATTGACCTTATTGCGTTTGTAAAGCTCCATAATTTCTTTTTGCGCTTTTGGCGGGTCATTTTTATATTTTTCCTGAATCGCTTTTTGCCTCGGCGCCAGCGCTTGCATTTTTTTCATCGACTTGGAGCTAATCAAAGTCAGCGGCGTAAAGACGATTTTAATCAGAAGCGTTAAAAACAAAATGTCCCAGCCGAAATTATGCGTGAACTGGTGCAGGAATTTTAAAATCAAAAGCAGCCAGACTTTAAAAAGCCCGAAAAATCCGCGGGAAAGAACGGCCTCAAAGCCGTCTTCAAATTTCTTAAGGGTTTCATAGCGCTGTGCGCCCGCGTAAATTTTAAAACGCGTAACGGCTTTTTGCCCGGCGGGAACCGTCGAGGGGTCCAAATTATTAATCATGGTCGCCTGGCCGTCGTGGGCTTCGGCGCGCGCCTCCAAAATCTTGCGGTCGGGGCGCACAATCAAAGCAAAATAGCTTTTTACAAGCGCGGTCCAGGCGGATGTTTCCGAAATCCAAAAACCCTTTTTCTCGATCTTTTTAACATCCGCGGTTTTCAGACCGGTTGTAAAAGCCATCGCGTCAAAATATTGGCCGGGCTGGCCATGCGCGTCGACATGCTGATAATCAGCGCTATAGGAAAATTCAAGCGGGTATGTTTTTTCCTGCGTGGATAAATTTTCAACCTCAACATCAAGCTGAATCGCGGGATTATCGGAGAGCAATTTATACGTTTTGGTAACTTTGATCGCGCCCGGCTCTTCATAAACATACACGGCTTCAGAAGCGCTTGCGCTCGTGAGCTTGAAAACGGAGCGGGCAACCTGTTCCGCTTGCCCGCGGATTGAAATCGAAAAAATTCCGGGGCGCTCAATATCACCTTCAAAAAAAGAGGTTTGCGTCAAAAGCTCACGTTTGGGTTCGCCTTTAAATTTAAGAATGGTTGCCGTCGCGCCTAAATTGGAAAGCTCCATAAAAATAGTGGGGCTTTCGAGCTTGATCAGCTGGGCGGGCTGCGGAGAGCTAACTTCGGCTTTTACCGCGGAGTAACCGGCCTCGTTTGCGGCGGGCATAGCCGGCTGGTTTTTTTGAAGGTCTGCGGTTGAATCCGCTGCCGCGGGCGCCGAGGGAACCCTATTCTGCTCGGGTGGCTTCACCAAAGAAAAATAAACAAAAAGAACCAGCGCTGAAAGCGCGATGGCTACAAAATAGTTTTTTTCGAATCCTTGTTTCTCGTTCATTCTTTTGCTTTGCTTCTTTCGATCAAATTTGAAAAATCCTGCTCGAGATCATCATAAGAAATTTTCTTATCCACGTGTCTCGCGATTAAAACATAAGCGGTTTCGCCGGGTATCTCCGCCTGCTTCAGCCTGAAAATTTCTTTGAGCTGCCTTTTCATGCGGTTGCGCGCGACCGCTTTTTTTTCTTTTTTCCGGCTGATCACGATCGCGAGAAAGGGGCCTTTTCCTTCGACGGGAGGATTGATTTCACCCGCGGGAAGCGTTCGCAAAAGAACATGGTTTCCGCGAAACAGTCGTCCCTTTTCTAAAACAATACGGATTTGGCGGTCTTTTCGAAGGCGGAGTTTTGCTCCTCCCTGAACAGTCATGTCCGGCTTAAGCGGGAGACAGGCGCTTGCGGCCTTTTTTTCTTCGACGAGCTGTTGTGTTTCGTCCGTCTTTGGTTTTCGTACGCTTAAGAAAACCGTGTTTTCTTTTTCTGCGCCGTTTTTTCGGCTGATATGTTCTTTTCACCTCGAAACTCCTTCTCGTCTTTGCGTCAAAACAAATCCCGGCGTGTATTTACGCGAGCCTTGGGGTTTACGCCGCGGAATTATAGCAAAACAAGGTTGAATAGCCAGCCTTTTGTTATCTGCGGAAAAAATCCGCGGAAAATGTAAAAACTTTTGGACAATTCCGTTTATTTTTGGTTACAATAGGGCTCTTGTTTAACCGGCTTTTGCCTGTTGATAAGTTGTTTATAATTTGTTTTCATACTAAGCTTTTTTATCCACAGGATGTTCATGGCTTGTTTATATCTTCTATGACTTTACCCCAAAGTGAAACCTCTGTTTCCGCTTGGGAAAAAGTTTGCGCTTGTCTCAAAAGGGAGTTGAGCGAACGATCCTTTCAAACCTGGTTTGGCCCTGTTTCTATACAAAGCTTTTCCGGAGACGCGGTTGTTCTCTTGGTTCCCGACAGCTACTATGGTAAGTGGCTTTACGATCACTATCAAAATCTGATCGAAAGCAGCTTTGAAGAGGCCTTGGGAAGAAAAATGGTTGCTTCCTATGTTGTTTCTGACAAACAAGTTACGGAAGAAAAATACGTTCCTCAAAATGATTCTCCTTTGGTTTTAAAAATGGAGGGTATTAACCCCAGCTATACTTTTGATTCGTTTGTCATTGGACCGGGAAACCGTTTTGCCCATGCCGCCGGAACCGCTGTAAGTGATTCTCCCGGCAAGCATTACAACCCTCTTTTTGTTTATGGGCGTTCCGGCTTGGGAAAAACTCATTTGCTTCAGTCTATTGCGCATGAGGTTAAGCGTAGAAATAGAGACTGTAACGTTCTTTATATATCAAGTGAGAAATTTACTAATCAACTTATAACATCCATTCAAACCCGCAAAACAGCCGAATTTCGCCTTCGTTACAGGAATTGCGACCTTTTATTAATCGATGACATTCATTTTATCGCTGACAAAGAAGCAACCCAGGAAGAGTTTTTTCATACCTTCAACACGCTTTATGATGCCCATAAACAAATTGTCGTTTCCAGCGACCGCCCACCTAAGGAAATTCCCGGCCTTGAAGACCGGCTTGTTACTCGCTTTGGTTGGGGGCTTGTTACAGACATTCAGCCGCCTGATTTCGAAACGCGCGTGGCGATTCTCAAAAAAAAGATGGAGAAGGAAACGGTTCGTGTTCCTGATGATGTGGCTTATTTTATCGCCTCAAAAATTAAATCTAACATTCGCGAGCTTGAGGGGGCGCTTATCCGGGTTGTGGCTTATTGCGCGCTGACAGGGTCAGCATTGGATGTTAAACTCACGGAGAATATTTTAAAAGATTCTTTAAGTGAAGAGTCTCAAAAATTTTCTATGGAGGAAATACAAAAAACAGTCGCTGAATATTTTAATGTTCAAATCGCGGACTTGCGCTCAAAAACAAGAACTCGCTCGGTGGCCCGTCCGCGCCAATACGCGATGTTTTTAATTCGCGAGCTGACAAGCTATTCTCTTCCGGAAATAGGCGCTTTTTTTGGGGGGCGCGATCACACGACGGTTCTCCATGCTTGCAAAAAAATCCGTTCCGAGAACAGCCAAGATGCCGAAACTATTAAAATTATTGAACAGCTTAAAAACCTGTTGAAGAAATCCTGAGTTATACACATGTTTTGTTTTTTACAACAATATGAAATAAAATACGTTACATTCTTTTTCCACATTTACACAGGCCTTACTAAGACTACTACTTTCTTTTATAAAAAACTTAAGGAGCAGACGTAGATGGATATTCGCGTAGATAAAAACGATTTGGTAAGTAAAATTTCTTTGGGAGTTAATATTAGCTCCTCAAAAGCGACAACATTACCGATTTTAAGCAATCTTCTGCTTGAGACGAAAAAAAATAAACTACAAATCATAGCCACCGACATGGAAGTAGGTGTTCTTACAAATTGTGCCGCGGAAATCAAAGAGGAAGGGAATGTCACGGTGCCGGCAAGAAAATTTTTCGATATTATTAAAGAGCTGCCGGAAGGGGATATAGAAATACAGGTTTCAAAAAACCACACTCTTCAAATTAAAGCAGGAAAATCAGTTTTTAAAATTATGGGAATGGATAAAGAAGATTACCCACAGCTTCCGGAACCAGTATTTGAAAACGCAATCGAAATAGAACAAGCTGTTTTAAAAGAGGCTATTCAACTTACAAGCTTTGCGGTTTCAAGAGATGAAACAAGGTATGTTTTAAACGGACTTTTAATGGCGGTTAAAGGAGATCTTTTTCGTTGTGTCGCGACGGACGGAAGAAGGCTCGCTTTTTTTGAAACCACTCTTTCGGTAAAGCAAAAGAAAGAAGTTGAAATTATTATTCCTAGTAAGGCGGCGCAAGAGCTTGCAAAACTTTTAGTTTGGGAAGGAAACGTAAAAATCGCGGTGTTCCAAAATAAAGTCGTTTTTAACGTCGGGGAAACATTTTTAAGCGCAACGCTCATCGAAGGAAAGTTTCCGAACTACGAACAGGTGGTTCCGAAAAACAAAACAACAACGGTTGAAATCGAAAAAAACGAATTTTTACAGTGTTTGCGCCGCGCCGCGCTTTTAACGTCCACGGAAGCGCCCGCCGTAAAAATCGATTTTTTAAAAGGGCGCATCATGATCACCGCGCGAACACCGAATTTAGGGGAAGCAAAAGAAGAAGTTGTAAGTAGAATGGAAGGCAAGGAAATGACGATCGGCTTCAACCCCGACTATCTCATGGATGTTTTAAAAAATTTAGACGTTGAAAACGTAACTATTTCTTTAAGTGAGGCAGATAAACCGGGTGTTGTTTCGGGCAAAGAAGGGTACTTTTACGTCATTATGCCTATGCAAATTCACTGACATCGGTGTTATTTTTTCCTCTGAGCCGAAGGCTCAACCGGCGGAAAAAGCAGCAATAGTAAAAACGCGGACGAAAACTTTTTTGCTCTGCGCGTCGCGCAAATAAGGCGCAAGCGCAGAGAAGCAAAAGGCGTAAACTAAAAATGGAAGAAATGAGCGGGTTGGTCAGCCGGGTTCTTGCGGGAATGGTTGATCCCGGATCACCGCAAATGAGACTGTCCGAGAACTGGAAAAAAATCGCCGGCGAAAAGATCGCCGGTTTTTCAAGGCCGTTTGTTTCGAAGAAAAAAATTCTTTACGTTGAAGTTTCAGACGGTGCTTACGCGTTTGAGCTGCGTCAAAAATATCAGGATTCGCTGTTGAAGCGTGCGCAGGCGCTGCTTGGCGAAGAGCTAATTGTTGATATTAGAATTATAGTGAAGCCCTAAACAAATTTATTTAAAGCTGGCGCGGTTGCGCGAAGCGCAGAGCAAAAAGGAAGAAGATGACAAAAAAAGCGGCAGGAACATACGATTCGTCGAACATTACGGTTCTTGAGGGCGTAGCAGCAGTCAGAAAAAGACCGGCGATGTATATCGGTGATACGACCGCGCGTGGTTTGCACCATATCGTTTATGAAGTTGTCGACAACTCCGTGGATGAAGCGCTTGCCGGGCACGCAACCAAAGTTGATGTCATTATTCAAAACGACGGCAGCGTCAGCGTTGCCGATGACGGCCGCGGCATTCCGGTCGATATGCATAAAACGCAGAAAAAATCCGCGCTTGAAGTGGTTATGACAACTTTGCATGCCGGAGGCAAATTCGACTCGAACACGTATAAAGTTTCGGGCGGATTACACGGTGTGGGCGTTTCTTGTACGAACGCGCTTTCCGCATGGCTCGAAGTCGAAGTGCATCGCGACGGGTTCATGTATCATCAAAAATATAAACAGGGCAAACCCGTAACGCCCGTCGAGAAAAAAGGCAAGTCTTCGAAACGCGGAACGACCGTCACTTTTTATCCCGACAAAGAAATTTTTATTCAAACGCTTGATTTTAATTTCGATACGCTCGCGAAGCGTCTGCGCGAACTCGCCTTTTTAAATAAAGGCATCAAAATTACTTTGCGCGACGAACGCGTTGAGAAAGGAACGCGCGAAGAAATTTTTAATTACAAAGGCGGGATCGCGGAATTTATCAAATTTATTAACCGCAATAAAGAAGCGATTCACCCTAAGATTTTCTACATCGAAAAAGAAAAAGACGATGTGACGGTGGAAGTTGCGCTGCAATATAACGATAGCTATAGCGAAGAAGTGATGGCTTTCGCGAATAACATCAACACACATGAGGGCGGGACGCATTTATCCGGCTTTCGTACAGCATTAACGCGCGCGACCAATCAATACGCGAAAAGCAAAAATCTTCTCAAGGGGCTCGAAGGCGGATTGACCGGGCAAGACCTCACCGAAGGGCTTGCCGCGATTATCAGCATCAAAATTCCTCAGCCGCAGTTTGAAGGACAAACGAAAACGAAACTTGGAAACAGCGAAGCGGAGGGCATTGTTTATTCCGTAACCTATGATGCGCTGAATTCTTTTTATGATGAAAATCCGGCGGCCGCAAATAAAATTGTGGGGAAGGCCCTGCTTGCATTTCAGGCGCGCGAAGCCGCAAAAAAAGCACGGGAACTGACGCGCAGAAAAGGCGCGCTTGAATCCGCGTCGCTTCCGGGAAAATTGGCGGACTGCTCAGACCGCGATCCTGCGAACTGCGAAGTTTATTTGGTCGAAGGAGATTCAGCCGGCGGCTCCGCAAAGCAAGGACGCGACCGCCGCTTTCAGGCGATTTTGCCCCTTCGCGGAAAAATTATCAATGTCGAAAAAGCACGCCTCGACAAAGTTTTAGCCAATGAGGAAATCCGGACCATTATCACCGCCGTCGGCGCGGGAATCGAGTCGGATTTTAATATCGAAAAACTGCGCTACCACAAAATTATTCTGATGTGCGATGCCGACGTGGACGGGAGCCACATCCGCACTTTATTGCTAACTTTTTTTTACCGCCAAATGCGCCCGATTATCGAAGCCGGGCATATTTATATCGCACAACCGCCGCTTTATAAAGTGAAGCGCAACAAGCGCGAAGAGTATGTGCAGTCCGAGCATAAGATGAACGAGATCCTGCTCGACTTAGGCAGCGACGGAATTTCGATTAACTTCGGCAAGAAAAAAACCGCCGACAAAGAAGCGAAAGAATTCGCGCAATCTTTGCAGGTGCTCGCGGACCTCGAACGCGCGCTTTTTGAAAAAGGAGTTTTACTTAAAGAGTATCTTGAAAAGCGCGACAAGAAGGGTGGCTTCCCGTTGCACCTTGTGGATGTGGCCGCGGACGGATCGCGCGAATACTTCTTCGACGAAGATGATGTTGAAAAGTTTGTAAAAAAATTCGAGAAAAAAGAAGCCAAAAAGGAAGCCGCCGAAGGCGAAGAAACGGCCGCGCCCAAAGAAGAGGTTGCGCCCTATGAAGTGGTGCACGTTCTAGAAGGCAAAGAGCTGGAGAAAACAGAAAAGAAATTTCAGAAATGGGGTTTTGAAATTAGCAGCTTTTTCGAGGACGAAGACACCACTTATGAGCTTGATTGCGGCGGAAAAAACATTTTTCGCGTGCATTCGCTGCGCACCGTGCTTGAAAAAATCAAGGCGAACGGCAAAGAAGGCATGAGCGTTCAGCGCTATAAAGGTTTGGGAGAAATGAACCCCGAACAGCTTTGGGAAACCACGATGAATCCCGAGACACGCACGCTTTTGCAGGTGCAGCTCGAAGACGCGATGGCTGCTGATGAAATGTTTACGATTTTGATGGGGGATGAAGTCGCGCCGCGCAGAAAGTTTATCGAAAAGAACGCGCGCATGGTCAGGAACCTGGATATTTAAATGAAGCCGCAAGTTGCGGAAGCGCAACTTGCATGGCTGAATTTATCCCGCGCAAAAAATAAATTAGCGCGGGATCTGAAACACAACTAAGATTCCCGCTTTCGCGGGAACAAGAGGAAAACAGAATGGCTGACGAAAAGAATCTTTACGCAATGAACGAAAAAATTCTTCCGATTCAGATCGAAGACGAAATGAAAAAATCGTACATCGATTATTCGATGTCGGTCATCGTGGGCCGTGCTTTACCCGATGTGCGCGACGGATTGAAGCCCGTCCATCGCCGTATTCTTTATGCTATGAACGAACTCGGCCTCGCGCATAACCGCGGCTACCGTAAATCCGCGAAGATCGTGGGAGATACGCTGGGTAATTATCATCCTCACGGTGACACCGCGGTTTATGACACGCTCGTGCGCATGGCACAGGATTTTTCACTGCGATATCCGTTGATCGACGGCCAGGGCAACTTCGGCTCGGTGGACGGTGACCGCGCCGCGTCGATGCGATATACCGAAGCGCGCCTTGAAGCCATTTCACGCCATTTACTGGATGAGCTTGACCAGGAAACGGTCGATTTTGTTCCGAACTACGATGAAACCCGCACGGAGCCGACTGTGTTGCCGGCGCGTTTTCCGAATTTGCTCGTTAACGGTTCCTCCGGTATCGCGGTTGGTATGGCGACGAACATCCCGCCGCATAATTTAGGCGAAGTTGTCAGCGGAATTCTTGCGACAATTGAAAATCCCGAAATCACCATCAAAGAACTGATGAAGCACATCAAGGGCCCCGATTTTCCGACCGCCGGGACGATTATGGGCCGCGATGGAATCCGTGACGCGTACGAAACCGGCCGCGGCAAAGTCATGATCCGCGCCAAGGCCAGCATTGAATCCGGCCCGAAAAAAGAAGCGATCATCATTACCGAAATTCCGTATCAAGTGAACAAGACCAATTTGATCGAATCGATTGTCGCGCTGGTCGAATCCAAAAAAGTCGAAGGCATTTACGATATCCGCGACGAATCCGACCGCGACGGCATGCGCGTCGTCATCGAAATAAAAAAAGATGCCAATGCCCAGGTTATTTTGAACCAGCTTTATAAGCATACGCAAATGCATCAGTCGTTCGGCATCATCATGTTGTCGCTTGTAAACGGCCAGCCGCGTGTTCTGAATCTGAAGCAGATGATCGAATATTTCATCGAGTTTCGTGTTGAAGTTATTACGAAACGCACCAAGTTTGAACTCGATAAAGCTGAAAAGCGCGCGCATATTCTCGAAGGTTTGAAAATCGCGACCGCGAATATCGACAAAATCATCAAAATTATCCGCGCCGCCAAAAGCCCGGAAGAAGCAAAAAAAGAATTAATCGATCAATTCAAGCTCTCAGCTTTGCAGGCTCAGGCTATTTTGGAATTGCAGCTCCAGCGCCTTACGCAGCTTGAGCGCCATAAAATCGACGAAGAATATGCCGCTTTAATTAAGCATATCGCGGAACTCAAATCGATTCTCAAGAGCCGCGCGAAAATTTTAAGCATTGTTACCGAAGAATCCCAAGAGCTAGTCAAAAAAAGCGGCGATGAAAGACGGACGCAAATCGTCGCTGCCGAAAAAGAAATCGATATCGAAGATTTAATCATCGAAGAAGACGTGGTCATCACGCTTTCACATGCCGGCTACATCAAGCGAATTCCGGTTTCAAGCTACCGCACGCAAAACCGCGGCGGCTCCGGCGTGAACGCGGCAGGCATGAAGGACGATGAAGATTTCATCGAACAGCTTTTCTTGTGTTCGACGCATGAAACCATTCTCTTTTTCACTAACAAGGGCCGCGTTTACTGGCGCAAAGCTTACGATATCCCTCAGGCTTCGCGCATTGCGAAGGGGAAATCAATCGCGAATGTGCTCGCGCTTTCACCCGATGAGAAAATCCAAAATTTTCTGAAGGTGAAAGAGTTTGATGATACGCGATTCGTCGCGATGATTACGAAAAACGGCATCATCAAAAAAACACGCTTGATTCATTATTCGCGTCCGCGTGCGGGCGGCGTACAAGCGATTACATTGCGTGACAAAGACGAGCTTGTTTCATGCATGATCACAACTGGCGACGATACGATTTTTATCGCGTCGCGCGAAGGCATGGCAATTCAATTTAGCGAAAAAGACGCGCGTGAAATGGGTCGCACCGCTTCGGGCGTTATGGGCATGCGCCTCGATAAGAAAGATTACGTTATCGCGGCCGAAGTGACGCGCCCCGAGTCAACGGCGTTGACCGTAACCGAATCCGGATACGGCAAAAAAACCTATTACAAGGAATACCGCTTGCAAACACGCGGCGGCAAAGGCGTGATCAATGCCAATGTTACTGATAAAAACGGCAAGGTCGTCAACGTTCTGACCGTAACGGATAGTGACGAATTAATCGTCATGACCGATAAGGGCATGGTTGTGCGTAGCGCGGTGAATCAAATCCGCACGACAAGCCGCAATACCCAGGGTGTGCGCATCATTCGTTTGAAAGACGGCCATAAAGTTGTTTCGGCCGCGCGCGTTGTCGCGGATGAAAATGACAAACCCGAAAAGACGGCGCCCGAACTTGATTTAGAAGAAAAGGCTCCGGAGAAAAAAGAAACGGCAAAAAAAGTGGCCGCTCCAAAAGCGGCGGATAAAAATAAAAAGAGGAAGTAAATTTTAGGCTCTGCGCCGTAGGCGCAACCGCCGATAGCAACTAAAGTTTGAAATAGGTAACCATGTTAGATCAAAAAAAACTGCGTGAAGCGCCGGAGGTTTACAAAGTCGGTGTTGCCGCCCTGAAACATTTTGGCTCTGCGACTTCGCCGCAACCGCGGAGCACACATGCTTGATTTGAAAAAACTCCGAGAAACTCCCGATATCTTCAAGGCAGGCGTTGCTTCTAAGTCTCCTAAAGCGGCGGAGCTAATCGACCAAATTATTGAGCTCGATAAAGACCGCCGCAAATGGGTGGCCGAAGGCGAGGCGCTTAAATCCGAGCGCAACAAGGCGAATGACCAAATCGCTGCCGCTAAAAAAGCCGGACAATCCGCAGACGCTATCCTTTCTGCCATGAAAATGACATCCCAAAAAATAAAAGAATTTGATGAAAAAGTGGGTGGTGTTGACAAAATAATAGCCGATTTTATGGCTTCTATCCCAAATATACCGCACAAAGACGTTCCAATTGCCATTGGAACCGCCGGGAATAAAGTAGTCAAATCTTGGGGAGAGCCTAAGACGCTCAGCTTTCAAGGCAAGGATCACCTTGATTTGGCAAACGCCCTCGGTTGGATCTCTATGGAAACCGGCGCGAAAATTACTGGCGCAGGATTTCCGGTTTATTTTGGGGAAGGCGCAAGACTTCAGCGTGCTTTGATCAATTTTATGCTCGACATGCATACTCAAAAACACGGCTACAAAGAAGCCTGGGCGCCCGCGATCGTGAATCGCGCTTCGATGATCGGAACAGGCCAAATTCCAAAAATGGAAGAAGACATGTATTCGCTTTATGACCCCGAGACTGAAAAAAAGCACGGCGATTTCTTTTTAATTCCCACGGCCGAAGTTCCGATCACTAATTTTTTTCGCGACGATACTTTGAGCGAAGAACAGCTACCGGTTTTAATGACAGGCTATACGCCCTGTTTCCGGCGCGAAGCGGGAACTTACGGAAAAGATACGCGCGGCCTTTCGCGCGTGCATCAATTTGACAAAGTGGAACTCGTAAAAATCGCGCACCCAGATAATTCCGAGCAAGAACTTGAAACCTTGCTCGCAAACGCGGAAGCCGTTTTGCAGGCGCTTGAATTGCCCTACCGCGTTTTACTGCTCGGAAGCGGGGACATGAGTTTTGCGGCGGCGAAATGTTACGACCTTGAAGTATGGGCGCCCGTTTCTCAAAAGTGGTTTGAAGTTTCCAGCTGCAGTTTATTCGGCGATTTTCAGGCGCGCCGCGCGAATATCCGCTTTCGCCGCAAAGAAAATAATAAAATCGACTTTTGCCATACGCTGAACGGCTCAGGGCTCGCGCTGCCGCGCATCGTGCTTGCCCTGCTTGAGAATTTTCAGGATGAACAGGGAAACATCCATTTTCCGAGAGCGCTGCAGAAATACCTAAGTTGAAAAAAAATCAAACAATAGCGCCAAAAGCCGCCCACTTAAAAGTAAATGAGCGATTTTAAAAAAATATTTTCTGAGGCTGCAAAGGCGCTTGATTTTCTCCAAACGGAACGCTCATTTTCGGTATCAGATTGCTATATAGATGACGCCAAAGGCACGCAGCTTGCTGTCGGTAGATTGACCTATAGTGAGAAACGAATATTTAGGAAAAACAGCCAGAGGTTTGTTGAGCTAAGCACAGCGCCTCTTCGCCTGGAAT